>JAGRAW010000121.1 GCA_020434415.1 Bdellovibrionales bacterium | reverse complement strand
GAGCGAACGCGACCTATTTCTCGCTGCAATGTCGAGCCTCGTCGCTTCGGGAACCAAAGCGCAGGATTCGTTTCTCGACACCGTACTCGTCAAGGAAGCGATGAGCGCCGAAGTGATTAGCGCACGTCCAGATACTCCGCTCACCGAATGTGCGAAGGTCTTGAAGCAACATCGTATTGGCTGCTTGCCCATTATCGATGGCACTAGCCTCGTCGGGGTGCTGACGGTCACCGACTTTTTGGACGTCGCCGCGGAAGAGCAACACGGCTAGCCGCGGATACCGGCAAACGATTGCGCTCCCTTCTTGCCGGCAACAGGCTTACCTGCGACACGTCGTCGCAGGTTGCTATCCTTCAGCAGAGCGGCGACACTATGGCCGCACACGTACAACGGCTCTGGCCTGGAGGAAACGTGGACGAGCTTCTGGCCGCTCGCCTGCAAATGGCGATTTCGCTCGGCTTCCATATTGTTTTTGCCTGTATCGGGATGGTCATGCCGTTTTTGATGGCGGCAGCCCACTGGTGCTGGCTCAAAACCAATGACCGCGTATGGCTTGAGCTGACGAAGGCATGGTCGCGTGGCGTTGCGATCTTCTTTGCCGTGGGCGCCGTGTCGGGCACGCTCCTTTCGTTCGAGCTCGGCCTGCTGTGGCCAAAGTTCATGGAGCATGCCGGTCCGATCTTCGGTCTTCCCTTTTCGTGGGAGGGGGCCGCTTTCTTTCTCGAAGCGATCTTTCTCGGCATGTTCCTCTACGGTTGGAATCAGCTTCCCCGCTGGCTGCATTGGACGACCGGTGTCCTGGTCGGACTCTCCGGACTAGCTTCCGGAATCCTGGTCGTCGCAGCGAATGGCTGGATGAATGCTCCGAGCGGTTTTCGCTACGAAAACGGTGTGTTCTTCGATATCGATCCGGTTGCAGCGATGCTCAACGACGCATGGTTTACGCAGGCGCTGCACATGACGCTCGCCGCCTTCGCAGCGACGGGCTTTGGCGTTGCCGGTCTTCACGCAGCGTTGCTCCTCCGTCATCCGGGTCACCCACTGCACCAGAAAGCGATACGGGTCGCCTTACCTTTTGCCGCAACCGCCGCGCTGCTTCAACCGCTCAGCGGCGACCTTTCTGCAAAAGATATTGCGGAACGACAACCGCTGAAGCTCGCCGCCGCTGAAGCTTTGTTCGAGACCACGCGTGGAGCGCCGCTCCTGATTGGCGGCATTCCGGACATGGAGCTTCGAGAGGTCCATTATGCAATCGAACTCCCGTATCTGTTGAGCTTTCTTGCCCATTCCTCTTTCCAAGCAGAAGTTTTGGGACTTGATGCGTTTCCCGAGGATGAGTGGCCGCCGGTACCGCTTGTCCACTACGCCTTCCAAGTTATGGTCGGCATCGGCTTCGTGCTCGCCGGTCTTGGAGCATACTACTGGTACATGGCGGTTCGTGGTCGCCCGTTTCTTGATCGCTTCTGGTTCTTGGCGGCACTAAGCGCTTCCGCTCCGCTCGGATTTATCGCCGTCGAAGCGGGTTGGATAGTCACCGAAGTAGGTCGTCAGCCATGGATCATCTACGGCGTGATGAAAACGGCTGATTCACTCACAGAAATGCCGGGGATTCAGTATTCGCTGGCCTTCTACGTCTTCGCTTATCTGCTTTTAGCTCTCCTTGTGGCATGGCTGATGAAGCGGCAGATCGCTGCACTGGAGAGTCAGCTTAGAGTTTATCCATGAATAAGCTCTAAGGCCCTGGTGACACTATGGAGCACGGTATCGTCGTCTTCTTTCTCGGACTTTCGCTGATACTTTACGTCACCCTGGGGGGCGCGGATTTTGGCGCCGGCATCCTGGAACTGACCGCGAAACGCTCCGTCGCTCGACGCCTTCGAGACCTGACCTATCACGCGATCGGTCCCATCTGGGAAGCGAACCACGTGTGGATCATACTGGTCATCGTGATCCTTTTTGTCGGCTTTCCGCGAGCCTATGCCGAGATCAGTACATCACTGCATATTCCCCTCAGCCTGCTCCTGTTGGGTATCATCATTCGTGGTGCGGCATTTACCTTTCGCCACTACGACGCCATCAAGGATGACTCGCAGCACTGGTATGATGCGCTGTTTCGGGGCGCGAGTGCGATCACTCCTTTTTTCCTTGGAGTATGCGCGGGGGCGGTACTCCTGGGAGAGATGAGAACTGACGGGACGTTTCCTGAGCGGTTTCTTTCTCCGTGGCTCAATCCGTTTTGCTTTCTGATCGGCGCGTTCCTGACAGCACTTTGCGCGATGCTCGCAGCTGCGTTCATTCTCGGGGAAGTTTCACGGCGTGATATCATGCGGCATATCAAGCAGCGTGCGTTTGCTTGGAGCCTTGCGACGGTGGTCCTCGGCGGCGTCGTGCTGCTTGCGGGAGCCCAGCCGAAGGTAGCGCTCACCGATCGCTTTCTTCAACATCCCGTAAGCCTGCTTTGCTTCGCAGGTGCAACAGTGCTCTTGTTCGTTCTCTGGTGGGCCGTTTATTCGGAGCGTGGTGTATTCGCCAGAATAGCGGCCGCAGGTATTAGCGGCGCAATACTACTTGGTTGGTTCGCCGCACAATATCCGGTGCTGATCCACTTCAAGGACGGCAGCCACTTGACGCTCGACAACGCTTTCGCCCCTCCCGCAGCAATCGACACACTGGCTTGGACCCTGGTCGGAGCAAGCCTGCTGATTGTACCGGCCTTAGGTGCGCTGTTCTGGATTTTCAAGCGAGTCGCCCACCGACCGGCCCCCTAACCAATTCCGAATTGGAATATAATCTAAGCCGTCTAATCGCGTAGTTCACTGGCCCAAGAACAGTCACAATTGCCTCATGAACTGAGCTTGGTCAATGAAGGAGCTCGCGATGACGCCACTACTGCTTTTCAAATGTAGCTTCCTGCTGGCAGCAGTTGCCTGTCGGGAACTGCTCTTCAATCGTCGCTCCCGCGCTCAGGACTCCGTATCAGAAAACTTACCCCATGCTTCCTGGAGGAACCCGAATGGAAAGAACGACCACACTCTTGCTAATCGATGATGAGCCCTTGGTATTGGAAATGTTTGCGTACGTGCTCCGCGCTGTCGGCTATCGCGTAAAAACAGCAATCTCGGCAGAAGAAGGACTCGAGCTCCTCTGCCGCTCACGTATTGACGGACTTATTTCGGACGTTTGCTTGGACGGTCTCGACGGCTTTGGCATCGCCGCGATAGCGCAGCGCCACCATCCCGTGCTACCCGTCATGTTGATCAGCGGAAGCTCAACTCAACAAATTGAAATTGAAGCCGCTAAGCGTGGTTATACCTTTGTGCATAAGCCTATACCGCTCGATCACTTTGTCGATACGGCGATGCGGCTTTTTCCTGCTCCGAGTCGCCAAAGCCGGGAGGAACACTCCGATCACGACTTTCCGGCAACCTGGTCGCATGCCGCTTAAGGGGGCTGCGAACAAGGTGCTGAACGTATCGTTCGGCACCTTGCCCGAATTTTTCAGCAATGTGCTGGTATGACGTCCGTAGTGGCCCTACCGAGTGGCCGTCGGCGAAGGTGATGGCGAAGGCGACGGAGTGTCCTCGCAGCTCAGTACCCGCGTGTCCCACGGCGACCGCCACTGACCGTAGTAGGCGCAGGAATGACTCTCGCTCCCTTTCAGAAAGCGAGGGCACTGCTGCTCCAGCATGGAAGTCACATTTGCACGATAAGGCTCGCATTGGCTGGGGAACGTGGGACGCGAAGAACAGTTGGGAACGCAGGCACAGCATGCATCGATTCCGTTCGCAGCAGCGCTACCGATGTTGCAGAAGCAATTGGCGTAGTTGCTTACTCCCTCGTACCACGCGGAGCCTCCACACATCTGCTTGCAGAGCGCGTCTCGAGGAGAACCGTCTTGTTTCACATTGGTACAATGTCGCCGAATATACTTATCGTAGCAACCACTGGTAACATCGAGCGCTGGAGGTTCAATGGTGCAAAGACGCGGATCGTGCGGCCTACAAAGATGATCGAGCTCGTGCTGAAACTGACACTCTTCAACTACATCGCTTAAACTAGGCAGGGTATTTTTTTCCGGCACTGCGGTCCAGAACTCATTATCGCCGGTTGTAAGATCGACTCTGGTACCGCACCGTGGATTCGTCTTCTTAAGATACATCGTACATTTTTCTCGGTTTGTACATCCCGCGGCGTTCTGCTTGGAGCAATATTTCGAAAGGTCGTCGGGGCACACAATTCTGACTCGTCCGGCGCACTCACACCTCCTCGGAGAAGTAGAGGAAGTCGGCGTTGGCGTTGGAGAAGGCTGAGGCGCCGCGACAGCTGACCGCACCGCGAACACACCGACCACGAGCAGCAACAGTAGGCCCGTCAAGGCGCAAAAGCAGTGACGCCCGACAGACGCCGGATAGCGATAGCGAAAAACCTTGTTCACTGTGATAGACTCCAACCCTGATAGTGTGCGGTACAACCTGGCACTCTAACTGACAGACACGCCCCCCTTCAGTGCCCACAGTACGAGCAGTTCTGTCTGCTCCATTCCTGTTGAGTTATGACTTTCTGAGACGCGATAGGGTCATGCTGACCATCGGGTGGTCAGGAGATTCAGAATGATCCGACCAGATACGACGCAATGAACGGTGAAATGATCGTGCATAGCCAACAATCTTTGATACCGACGAAACAGTGGCCTCCAGTCGCACGCAACTTTCAATGATCTGCCTGCGGAATGCCTCGGGTTCAGATCCTCTTCACTTGCTGATCGGGAGAGCGTTCTCGGAAGTCTGTTGCACGTGATCAGACCCACCATGTGAGCAAGGATTTGGGCAGGGTGAGCAAGGATTTGGGCAGGCCCCACGCAGTTTGTGCGCGGAGAGGCTGCCCTGCTCCGCTAAAACACCCCCTTCCGTCACTTAGCGCTCTACCGAGTCTCGGGAGCGCACTAGATATGTTCGAAGGCTGGGAAATCGACAAAACCTGCCCGATCGAACGGTATCGGCTGCGGCTCTCCACGAATTCGAAATCCGAGGAGAGCGTTAGCCTGTTCATAGTACGCTTCGGATAGATACAGCAGTCGCATCCATACCGTCGATACTGCGAACATCATACGTGCCGGTTGCAAGGGACTTGGACGCTCTGCGATTGCAATTTCGAGCATTGCACGGTCCGTTTCTGCGATTCGCGGCGCTTCGGCACTTCTCGGACACCCGGCGGTGACGGCGTTTAGTTTGGTCAACTCCCAGTCGACTGCCTCGTAGAAGCGCCTCGTCACGAAATCAAGACTCCCGATACCCATCGCGTTGAACGGCCCTCGATGCTGCTTTTGATCTCGCGCGCCGATCAGACGGCTCGCGCAGATCCGATGAAAGCGAGGCGTGCCGCTGCACCAGTTGCGCGTGCCACCGTTCCGTCCGATGATTTTAGGATCTGCTCCCTGCCCTGCATACGGCTTCCCGAAATAGTGCAAATAGAGGAGATCCGCGTCTTCATCACTGAACGGCAACCACGGCAGAAAGGCACGCGAGGCCTGAAGCACCTCATGCTCACGTCGGAAAAACTCTGATGGATTTCCATGCTCGGTGCCGAGGCGAAAGGGAATCCCCCTCACTAGCGCCGTCTGCTCTTCCTCGGTATCGACCACCGCAAGTGCGCCGATAACGTTCACGCGAGGTTCGAGTAAGAGTCGCCGAGCTGCCGTCTGAACGGCCCAACCCAGCCGCTCCCCATGATCGTGGAGCGCTTTTGCTTCAAGCATCGCCATGCCGAGGAAGAGCTTGCTCAGTCCGCTCTCCAAGGGGTAACAGCCTAGGGTTTCCGCCTCCCCCGGCGCCCACCGAATGTCCCAATGGCGGCGGACTCGTCCGAAGAGAAAGACTCCGTCAAGGTCCTGCAGCACCGATTTCGCGCATGCCACCCGCACCCCTTCGACGGTCGCCACGTGTTCGGTTTCCGGACCGGCGAGAATCGGCGCACCGACGCTTGCCTCCGTAATACCGTAGTGCTGGAGCGTTTGGATGGCCCCCTCGGCAGTTCCCTTTCCATGAGAACCAATCGCCGGTAGCACCGCCACAGTCGCCCCTCGAGCACGAAGCTGCGCAATTGCCGCGCGAAGTAACCGCACGTAATTCGCGACCTGGCGACTGACTGCCGTAATGCCAATCCTCAAGCCGGATAGCTCGTTTCCCAAGGGGTAAAGACGCTGAAACTCGGCAGCAACCGAGGCCTCGACATCTTCGATGTGCGCGGTAGCAATCACTCGTTCGAGCGGAAAGACTCGAACTGAATCAAGCACGGAGCGATAGCTGCGTGGAGCCATAGCACACCGCCTTTCGTATGTGGGCTTCGAAAAGAATAGCAACCTTCAAAAAGCTGCGTGGGGACCATCCCCGAGCACTGGCACGTCACTGCTCGGGCCTGACCCCAGAACCACTACGATTTCGAATTTGGAATGAACTCTTTCGAGGAACCGAAGTCTAAAGTGTTCGCCGAATATAGGCAAAGATTTGGTCAACTTCTACTGAAGGGCTACTGCGGGAACGTTGTGCCCTAGCAGCTAACTACCTGCGATCGTTCGCGTATGCCGGGTCCGGGATGGTGCGATGATAGCGCGCCGATCAAAATACCGGCAGGTCGAAGGAGACGCTCAAATCCGGTCCCGCCATGCTGGCTGTTGCCTCGAGCTTCCACATGATTTCGCTCCCCTCTTCCTCCTCCCCGGTCGGTGGTAGTGACGGCGGAATCTCCCTCTCCACCTCAACGCTGCTGCCTGCCGCAAACGGACCGGTCTGATTCGGCACCTGACGCCAGCTCTCGCTCCAAACCGGCAGCACGCTTACCTCGGTCTCTCCACCGCTTCGCCGAGTCACTCGCCGTTCACACTTGAGGGTCAGCTCCACGGCTTCTAACGTTTGCGGGAGATTAGCGGACAGTCGAAGCGCTCCTCGCAACTTCTCTCCGGGACGAATCGGCACGCGGTCAAGTTCAAGGGTCGAACCGCGAAAGCGTCGCCAACTGAGCACGCTGCGCGCGGCGAACCACAAGAAGCCTGCTGCAATCACCGGAAAAATGAGCGCAATCAGTGCCAAATAGTTACCCTTCGCCGCTACCTCCTCGGGAACGAAGAAAAGAATCGGCGCAGTGATCCCTCCGATGACTACGGCAACGACGGAAAGTACTGCGGCTTTCGCGCCTGCGTCACTCTTCACCTTTCGCTCCAACCAGTCTGCCCGATGAAACCATGGTTGTTCGGGATGTCTGAGCGCCAAGGCGGCCCGCCGTTGCTCTGCCCGACGATAATACCAAACTCCTACCAACCCCCCGATTCCCACACCGCCGAAGGTTGCCGCAAACACACCGTAGAGGAGCAGCATGCCGAACCGCACCGAGGGATACAGAATGGCCTCGCTCGGATCGAGCGGATTGACGTACGCCGTAAACGGCTCGCCTGATTGCCGATGGCGATCAAGCACCTGAAATGCATCCTGATGGAAGGAACCGATATTGTCGGCGCCGCCATGTAGTGTAACTCGTTCGCCGGTGAACGTTTTCACTTGCACCTGATATTCATACTGGGCAAGCACCTGATACGTTGTCGAATCGTCAATACGATGACTGGTGAGCTCCGTCGAAACGATGCGGGCAGGAACAGGTGTCCAGCTCCCGGCCTCGACTGCCTTCCAAATCGTCGAAAGCAGCAGATACGCCCCAAGCGCTCCACCTGCGGCGAATGGCAATAAAAACAGCGCAAGACAACCGCTTCCCGATTTCATTACGCTACCTCCCCTGTGCCTCGATCGCTGCCCGGAGCGATTCGAAGAATCGCACGACCAGACCACGCTCGAGCGTTGAACGCCTTCCAACAAGACTGATCGGAATCTGAAGGCCGGGCTTGGGAAATGACACCAACTTGCTCCGACTGATGCCTAAAGCCAGCGGGACACCGATCGGCGCGAGACCGTTGCCATAGCCGGCATGGGCAAGTTGCGAGACCGCATGAAAATTCTGGAGCGTATTGGCGACTTCCAGCTCCACTCCCGATTTCCCCGCCCATCGCCTGAGTTTGCGCTCCAGCGCGCTCCAAGTCTCTGAATGGGCTTCCACGGTGAGTAAAGACAGACGCCCGCCCCGACGAGGAAGACCGAATGGCTTGAGTTCCGAGGGAACGATGACGAATTCTTCATCAGCTAGATAGCGCGAGTCGAGGTCCGGGGTGAGCTCGCTCAGCCCATGCACGATGGCGACCATGCACTCGCCGGACCGAACGCGCGCTATGGCAATCGGCGAGCGATGCACAGCGAAGGAAAACTTTATCGCCGGATTGTCCTGCCGAATCTTCTTGAGAATCTTCGCTCCCCACGACAATAGCAAGGCACCACTGAGCGCAATAGTCAGCTCTCCCGTCCCTTCTGAGACTTCCTCTTGTAGCGCCTCCTTGAATTGCAGATAGAGCGGGCGTGCTCGTTCCAACAGCATGGTTGCATAAGGAGTCAGCACCACGTTTCGGCCCATGGGCTCGACCAGCTTTCGTCCCAAGTCCGCTTCGAGTTGTCGGATGCGCTTGCTTATCGCAGGCTGGGTCACGCCCAGTCTCGCGGCAGCGCGAGACATCGTCTGAAACTCACCTAGCGCTGCCAGCGCTTCGAAATTCTGAAACAGCATGACGTTCGCTCCTCAGACCCGACCTATTCCCTAAATGAATCGATTCAATTCCTCCTATAGCGTTTTTTGAGGATTCGCAACTGCTCATAGTGAACCTAAGCCGTCGAGCTTTCGCCGGCATAGCGTTCTTTCTCAAAAGGTGGGGAATCCGCAAGCGACGTGGTCGCGGCCCGTTTCGTCTCGCTCCCCGGGCGGGAGGGAAGGTGCCACGACGGACGTGTCCCTCCCGGCGCACGCTTCAGTGAGAGCGTTCGCCGGGTTCACGATGCAAGGTTTTTTAGGAGTGTTGCAATGTCAGACCAACCTACCCCTTCGACCAATCAGTCGAACCCTGTGCTGCCTCCAGTTTGGTTGGCGTATCTGTCACCGTTCGCCGACGCCATCCGCATGCCGGTCCCTGAAGTCTCGACCGCGCTCGCAACCCTCGCGGGAGAGCCGGGCGAAGCTGCAATCGGCGTCTTGGCAGACGAAGAGTTCTCCCCGTTCGAGGAGATCAAGCAGGTGTTGTCGAGCGTGCCGACCGGAGTGCTCAAGAAAGCTGTTTCCGAGCATCTCCGAAAGAAGCCGAGCACCGCGGAGCCGAACGCGGCTACGGTGCTCTCGCAACCGTCGTTTGACGCACTGCCCCAGGCGCCGGATGACGACGCTTGGTTGCAGATGCTGAAGACCGGCGGAACGCTGAAAGTGGATACTGCTACGGTGATATCCGCCATTCGCGCGGCTCTCGCCGGTCGGTCAGGACTGTATGACCTGCCCAGCGAGATCGTCACCCGGATGGAACGCCACGCCGAAGCGCTCGAAGAGCCTGTCGGTGAGGACTTCTTCAAATTGCGGAAGCTGTTGACCACTCGTTCGTATGCCGAAATCTTCGCGGCGTTGGATGTGGACGGTCAGTTCGTTTCACAGAAGAAGAAATCCGCTTTCCTGCAGCGCCTGGACGAGATCCTTTGGCCCGAACTGTTGTCGTTTCACCGACAACTGCAAGCCTGGGCTGACTCGTGGCAGCAAGGAATGGCAAACCCGGCAGCGATGATGGGTGCGTTTTTTGCCATGTCGCAAGGAGGACGCGTCGGATCGGCGCTGCCTCCAGGCATGTTGCAGCCGCCCGCAACGGACGGACTGCGTGATGTCGCCGATGCGTTCAAGGATCAGGTCAATCGAGTGTTTGCCGGGGTCGGCATCCCGGTCGCCCGCGCATTGGCCTATGACGCCTTGAAGATCAAGGAAGTGCTGCAGAATCCCAACCTCCCGGCTCAAGTGGGAGCGGTGAACCGAGACCAGATGTTGAAGATGTTCGGAGCGAATGTGTCTGCGGACTACGTTCGTTTGGAGCGAAACATCACTCGCTACACCCTCGCGGTGTTGGAGTACACCGACACCACATCAGGTCAGGAGGAACTGGGCTATCTCAGCGCATTGCTGATGCTGGGTCTGCAGATCCCTTTCGACAAACTGTCGACTCTGGGGCGCGGCGTAGCGATGCGACCGGAAGCGGCGCAAGCTCGTCGTTCGCGTTCCCACGACAGCGAG
>JAGRAW010000120.1 GCA_020434415.1 Bdellovibrionales bacterium | reverse complement strand
ATCCACGGAACACAACGTCCGTCCCCTGGTATCGACAACAACAACTCGTATTGGAATGTCATGCTCCAGCGCGCGCAGTTGCTCGAGCTGTTCGACCTCTTCAAGTGCCCCCTGCGGGAGCATGGCGAATCGCTGCAACACCTCTGAGCGGTACCCGTACAAGCCGATATGGAGAAAGACAGGGGGCAGTCCGTCCGCTTTGTCTCGGCGGTTCGGCAGGAGCGCCTTCGAAAAATAAAGCGCGTTGCGGGTCTTCGAGAAGACGACCGTGGTCCCGGTGGTACTACCCCGGGCCTTTTCGCTGACAAAACGCTCGAGCGCCTCACCCCGGAGCGCTACCGCCGGAGTCGCGATCTGTACGCTCGGATCAGCAAGCATTTCAGCGAGCGTCTCCTCGATGACCCACGGTGGAGTAAGTGCCGAATCACCCTGAAAGCTGAATACGATATCGAAGGAATCTGCGAGCTTCGTTGCTACTTCGGCCACACGGTCAGTGCCGGTCCGACAAGCCGCACTTGTCATGACCACTTCCGCCCCGAATGACTTCGCGTGCTGTTCGATATCGACATGATCAGTCGCGATCACCACTTGAGAGGCATTTCCCACCGCCTTTCCAATGCTCCATACCCGCTCGAGCATGGTGACGCCGGCAATCGAAGCTAATGGTTTGCCCGGAAATCGACTCGATCCCATTCTTGCTGGAATTACGATGAGTGCACGTGGTTGCATGGTGATTGGCCCTTTTCCCGGTGTCGAAGCTCGCCTCGCACTTCTGTTCTGAGCACCGGCGTAGTATACCCCTACCGAATGAAGTACGGTGTTACCGTTCGTCCTAATAGATTAGAGATCTATTATCACGCCCAAGGCGTGACCAAACAACAAGATTTGCTGATCGGTGGGTAGGGTTCTAGGGAGCATTTCGGGAAGCAATGAGCAATTCCACATTACTCACTACGATTTACAAGAAGCTGGAGGAGATCGACCACCTTCAGGGGGTCATGACGCTCCTGGGATGGGACCAAAGCACCATGATGCCCGCTGCGGCAGCGGCTGGTCGGGCCCAGCAACGTGCCCTGATGGCCTCACTCCTGCACACCCGTCGAAGCGATCCCGCGCTGCTCGATGCGGTCGATACGCTCGCTGCGCGGTCGTCCGAACTGGATCTCGACGACCGAATTGTCGTTCGTGAACTGAAGCGTGATTGCGATCGCGCGCGCAAACTACCTTCAGAACACGTCGCGGAGCGAGCCAGAACGGCGGCAGAATCATACACTGCTTGGAAGAGCGCCCGCCCTCGTGACGATTTCGCTAGCGTTCAACCGTTCCTCGAGTCGCTTCTTGCGCTCAATCGTCGCGAGGCTGAGCTTATCGGCTACCAGACGGAACCTTACGATGCGCTGCTCGACGCGTTCGAGCCGGAGGCCAAGATCGCCGAGGTGGGGCCGCTGCTCTTGCGTCTTGGGGAGAAGCTCAGCAAGCTCATACCGCAGATTCAACAGCGGCAAGCAGATTTCCGGCCCCTCTCGCCTTTCGAGCTCACGATCGACACCCAGATGGAGCTTTGCCGATTAGTCTGCGAGCGTATCGGCTTTTCCTTTGACTCCGGACGGCTCGATGCTACCACGCATCCCTTCGCAGCGAGCCCCGGTCCGGGTGATTTTCGCATAACCACCCGCTTCCGTCCTGCCGACCCGCTCTCTTCGCTGTACTCTACGCTCCACGAAGCGGGGCATGCCTTCTATGAACGAGGTCTCCCGGCAAGCCACAGAAGCAGCCCACTGGGGCAATCCGTGTCACTCGGCATTCACGAATCACAATCCTTGCTGTGGGAGGACGTCATCGGACGAAGCGAAGCCTTTCTGGAATTCTTGCAACCGCTCCTCGCAGCGGTCTCCGCCGGCAGCTTTTCTCCCGATCCCCGAGCTCTGTGGGAGCGAGTGAACGTGGTCCAACCTTCGCTGATCCGCGTCGACGCCGACGAAGTTACCTATTCGCTCCATATCGTTATCCGCATGGAACTTGAGCTTGCGCTGCTCAACGACGAACTTTCCGTGAAGGAACTGCCTTCAGCATGGGACGACCGATATCGTCACTACCTGGGCGTGACGGCCCCAAGCGTCAAAGACGGCGTGCTGCAGGATGTTCATTGGTTCTCGGGTGCGGTCGGCTACTTTCCCACGTACTCCCTCGGCAAGTTGCACGCAGCGATGTTCTACGAACAGATGCAGCAAGAACTTCCCACGCTTGACGATTGCATCCGAAGCGGCAATTTTACGCCGCTGCACCAGTGGCTTACCGACAACGTGCACCAGCACGGACGCCGATACAGCTCCACAGAACTCGTTCGGCGCTGCTGCAACAGCGAACCGAACGAAGACGCACTCATCCGCTACGTGCAGCAAAAGTTCGGCCTTGACTAACTCGACGCAGCAGCCCGCCAATCAGCAACGGTTCGACGAGGTGTACACCTTCCTCCATGAGCATCGAGCACTTTGGGAGGAGGAGGTCCTCACGCGATATCCGCAAAGTCTCGACGCATTTCCCGAAGACTGGATCGAGGTGCTCGCTCGATTGTCGTTAGAAGAGCTCTTTGCGCTTGAACGACATCGTTCCTACAAGCTTGTCGACTCCCCCTCACTGCTCGATTTTTTCGAACGAAGTGATCAGCTTGCGACCATCAATCACATCCGGCTACCGGAGGAACCGGCTTTTCCCGCCGAAGCATTTCAAGGGGTCAGCGCCAAGAAGCAGCATGAGATACTGCGACTGGCGGCAGCCTTGGAGACGGTTATCGCTTCAGGGTCCGTTTCCTCCATCAGTGATTACGGCGGCGGGATTGGCTATCTCGCTCAGGCGCTTGGACACCTGTATGCGCTACCGATTCGCTCGCTGGATCGCGATCAAGCGTTACAAGAAAAAGGACGGCATCGACAGGCAGGATTACGATCAGTGCGCGCAGCCTCGGTGCGCTACGTCCACTGCGACCTCACGGATGCTATTCCCGACGAACCGAAAGGATCCCTATGTCTCGGGCTCCATACGTGCGGTTCGCTTGCTCCGCTACTACTACAAGCCGCACTCGAGCAACAGCACGCGTGTCTACTCAACTTCGGCTGTTGCTACTACAAAACTGAGCCTCGTCACTTACATCTGTCGGAACGAGCAAAAGGTCGTCGACTCAACCTCACTGCACCGGCACTCACGCTCGCCAGCCGTTCCCACAAAGAATCAAAGGACGCATTTCTATTGTCGAAGCGCGTCAAGCGGTTTCGCTACACTTTGCATCTTTTCCTCTACCACGAACTCGGACAGAAGCATTTCGTCTCTGTCGGAAACTCGCCCCGAGAACTGTATCGCGGCGACTTCGCGCCCTATGCCGTGGAGCAGTTACAACGTCTCGGATTTCCGGCGCCGGATAAACGAACCCTAGAGCAATTTTTCTCGACCAGGGCTATCGAGCAGCAGGTCTGGCGCATGACGATCGCGAACATCATTCGCTTCCAAGCCGGACGACTACTCGAGCTGTATGTACTCTTCGACCGAGCACTGTTGCTGGAAGAAGCCGGACTGCGGGTAACAGTGGCCGAATATTTCGATCAGCGAATTTCCCCGCGAAATGTCGGGATCAGCGCCGAGCGCGGATAGCCTCGTTCGGCGCAAAGGAATCGCGCATTACGCCTGGCTGCCGTTCTCCTCGACCCGTTCCGGCGCTCCGTTCGGAAGCGGATCGTAGTTCAGGTTCGGCGCAAGCCAGCGCTCTGCTTCCGCAAGGGTCACTCCCTTGCGAGCTGCATAGTCGGCCACCTGGTCACGATCAATCCGACCGACTCCGTAATACTTGGCCTCCGGATGGGAGAAATACCATCCACTTACCGAGGCACCGGGATGCATCGCGAAGCTTTCCGTCAAGGTGATGCCGGTCGCTCGTTCCGCATCGAGCAAGCTGAACAATGTTCGCTTCTCGGTGTGATCGGGGCACGCCGGATACCCAGGCGCCGGACGGATCCCCTGGTACTGTTCGCGGATTAGCTCATCGTTGCTTGCGACCTCATCAGCCGCGTAGCCCCAGTAGCGCTTCCTGACTTCGGCATGGAGATACTCCGCAAAAGCCTCCGCCAGGCGATCGGCAAGTGCTTTTACAATGATGCTCCGGTAATCGTCGTGGTCCTTCAAGTAGCGGTTTGCCAACTCGTCACACCCGATCCCGGCCGTTACCGCAAAGGCACCAACATAATCCTTGAGGCCGCTCTCCCGTGGTGCAACGAAATCTCCGAGCGCCAGGTTCGGCACCCCAGGGCGTTTCTCTCCTTGCTGCCGCAAGGAGTAGAGCGTGGCTCTGATACCTTCACGCGTGTCGTCTATATACACCTCGATGTCGTCGCCGTTACTGTTCGCGGGAAAAAGCCCGAACACTCCTTTCCCGCGGAGCAGTCCACCTTCGATGATCTCGTCCAGCAGATCATTGGCATCATCGAAAAGACTTTGTGCCTCCTTGCCGACACGAGGCGATTTGAGAATCTCGGGATACTTTCCTTTTAGTTCCCATGCATGAAAGAACGGTGACCAGTCGATAAAGTCGCGCAACGTGCTAAGCGACACATCGTCGAGGACAGTAACACCCAATTTCGTCGGCGTTGGCGGTTGATAGCTGCTCCAATCAACCGCGAGTTTGTTCTCTCGGGCAGCGGCAACACTCACGAACTGCCTATTGCTGCTCCGCTCCGCATGCGCCTCACGAAGCCCGGCGTATTCTTCGTTGATGGAGCCTAGAAACGACGCCCGCTGATCTTTGTTAAGCAGTGCCGACACCACGGGAACCGAACGAGAAGCATCAAGCACATGAATCGCCCCATGTGCATACTGCGGCGCGATTTTCACCGCCGTATGTCGCCGCGATGTGGTAGCACCGCCAATGAGGAGCGGCACGGTGCAACCCAACCGAGTCATCTCACTTGCGACAAATACCATCTCATCCAGCGAAGGCGTGATCAGGCCGCTGAGTCCGATGATGTCGACCTCAAGCTCCTTTGCGGTATCGAGAATCTTCTGACACGGCACCATCACCCCGAGGTCGATAACTTCATAGTTGTTGCAGGCAAGCACGACGCCGACAATGTTCTTCCCGATGTCGTGTACATCACCCTTGACCGTCGCGAGCAGTATCTTCCCGGCACTTCGCTTCTCCGACGAACCCGCCTTCTCTTGCTCGATGAAGGGGATGAGATAGGCTACCGCCTTCTTCATTACGCGGGCACTCTTGACGACCTGAGGCAAAAACATCTTCCCTTCGCCGAAGAGGTCGCCGACAACCGACATCCCATCCATCAGCGGCCCCTCGATGACCTGCAAAGGACGGTCGTACTGCTGCCGCGCTTCTTCGGTATCTTCTTCGATGAAGTCGAGGATTCCTTTCACCAGAGCGTGCTTCAGTCGCTCTGCGACAGGCGCTTGACGCCACGCGAGCCGGGTATCGTCGTTCGACTTGCCTTTTCCTTTTACCTGTTCGGCATGCTCGATAAGTCGCTCGGTCGCATCGGGGCGGCGATTGAAGAGTACGTCTTCAACACGCCCCAGGAGCTCCTTCGGCACTTCCTCGTACACCTCCAACTGCCCGGCATTGACGATACCCATGTCGAGCCCGGCTCGGATGGCGTGGTAGAGAAAGGCCGCATGCATCGCCTCCCGCACGCGATCGTTACCCCGAAAGGAAAAGGAAATGTTCGACACGCCGCCGCTAACTTTCGCACGCGGAAGGTTGTTCTTGATCCACTCGGCGGCGCGAATGAACGAGATGGCATATTCGTTATGTTCCTCGATCCCGGTCCCGACGGTGAGGATGTTCGGGTCGAAGATGATGTCCTGTGGGGGGAAGCCGACCTGTTCTGTCAAAACCGTGTAGGCCCGCTGACAGATTTCGATCCGTCGCTCGTACGTATCAGCCTGCCCCTGTTCGTCGAACGCCATCACGACGACGGCTGCACCGAATCGGCGGATCTCCCTCGCCTGATCGATAAATACTTCCTCGCCTTCCTTGAGACTGATGGAATTGACGATTCCCTTCCCCTGCAGACATTTCAGACCGGCGAAAATGACGCTCCATTTCGAGGAATCGATCATGAACGGCAATCGAGCGATATCGGGCTCCGCAGCCATAAGATGTAGAAACTGCGGCATCAAGGCTTCAGTATCGAGCATCCCTTCATCGAGGTTGACGTCAAGCACCTGAGCGCCACCCTCGACCTGCTGCCGGGCGACCTCCAGTCCCCCCTCGAGATCACCCGCTTGAATGAGCTTTTCGAACTTCTTTGAGCCTGTGACGTTGGTCCGTTCACCGATGTTGAGAAAATTACTTTCGGGAGTGAGCACCAGCGGCTCCAGTCCGCTGAGTTCGAGGTAGGGGCTTGGCTCCGGGATTCGACGTGGCTGATAGCGAGTGACGAGATCCGCAACCAACCGAAGATGTTCGGGCGTGGTGCCGCAGCAACCACCGACAAAATTGAGAAAGCCCGCTTGCAGAAAATCCTCGACGGCCTGAGCGAACTCCTCGGCAGTCTCGTCATATTCCCCGAACTCGTTCGGCAGACCGGCATTCGGATAGGCACTTACCGCCACCGATGCATGGTCGGAGAGCTCGCGCAAAAATGGACGCATTTGACGCGCCCCCAGGGCACAGTTCAACCCTACGGAGAGCAGGTTCGGCGCATGGGCGATCGAGATCCAGAATGCCTGAGGTGTTTGCCCCGAGAGGGTCCGACCGCTCTGATCCGTGATCGTCCCGGAGATCATCAGCGGCAGGGGGCTACGACCACTCGACCGAAAGTAAAGGTCTGCGGCATAAATTGCAGCCTTACAGTTGAGCGTGTCGAAGACGGTTTCGATCATCAACAGGTGCGCACCACCATCAACCAGGCCGCGAATCTGGGTCGTGTAGGCCTCGACAAGCTCGTCAAAGGTGATGCCGCGAAAGCCCGGATTGTTGACGTCGGGCGAAAGCGAAGCTGTCTTGTTCGTAGGTCCAAGTGCTCCGGCGACGAACCGGGGCCGCTCAGGATCCTTCCCGGTGAACTCGTCGCAAAGCCGTCGGGCGAGCGTTGCTCCGGCGAAGTTCAGCTCGTACGCCAAATCCTCCATGCGGTAGTCGGCCTGAGACACCGCGGTCGAATTGAAGGTATTGGTCTCGATGATATCGCAGCCTGCTTCAAGGTATTGCCGGTGAATCTCCTCAATAACCTTGGGCGACGACAACGTCAGTAAATCGTTGTTGCCTTGCAAGTCACACGGATGCTCGGCGAAACGGGTGCCGCGAAAGTCCTGCTCCCCCAGACCGTAGCGCTGGATCATCGTGCCCATCGCGCCGTCGATAACGAGAATCCGATCTCGGGATAAAGCTCTAATATCTTTAGACATTTGCATCCACATCACATTTGCTGTGCCGGCGATAGGCGCTGTTGCGTCTCGACATGCTTGTCGTGAGGCTTTGTCGAGGAGTTTCGCCCATACCGGTGGTCATTCAAAAGCTGAAACGGTCTCGTTAGGGTCTCGTAATAGATTGGGATTATATTGTCACGCCCGAGGCGAGACCAAACAACATTCAAGATATCTGAGCGGGCGGCGGGGATCTTGTTATAGTAAATTGAGTATATTGGAACGTAAGCAGTCTGTCCCATACTTTCCCTTGCGAGGCGAAAAGCTCGTGAGAAGGAGGCACCAACGATGCAGCATATTCTGGTTACCACTGATTTTTCCCCCGAATCAGAAGCAGCGTTTCCCATGGTCAAGGAGCTGCTAAGCCTTCTGAAGCCAGGCCAAGGAAGTGCCACCCTCGTCTCCGTAATGGAAGACCTCGGCCAAAAAAGCGCGCAATTTCAGTTCGCACTCGCTGTGTTGGAAAGTCACGGCATTCGAGAACAGCTCCGCCAGGAAGCCGAAGCTCAACTTGAAGAGACGCGGCAGAAGCATTTTGACGGGTTACCGGTCGGTGTAGAACTGCTGCGAGCCACCAAGCCTGTTCACCGGGAAATCATCGACTATTCGAAACAGAACGCCGTGGATCTGATCGTAGTTGCTACTCACGGGAGAACCGGCGTCTCCCACGTATTGCTGGGCAGCGTGTCGGAGAAGCTAGTTCGTGAATCGCCAATCCCGATCTTGGTCGTGCCGGTCCCGCAAGAGAAGGCCTGAGCTACTCCGGTCAAGCGATGGCCGGATAGACGATAACACCATCTGAGAGATTCCTTTCGAGGCTTTTTGGCGACTGCCGCGTCTGTCGGTTGAAGTTGTGACGACTTCCCCCGCACTCCTCAGATCGGCATTTTCCGGACTTCGATTCGCTTGTTGTCGATAATGATGCAGCCGTCCTCTTCGAGCCCCTTCAAGGCTCGCGTCACCATCTCGCGGGACGTCCCGACCATATTTGCAAGCTCCTGATGTGTCGGACGCTCCTCAATCAACAGCTTTTCCTCATCCCCGACGGCCACAAGCTTCGCAAGTCCTTTCAGAGTCCGAGCGACTCGACGATAAACGTCATACAACACCAGGTCACCGATTTTCTCACTCGACGCACGAAGGCGTAGGGCAAGCTCCTTCATCATTGCAAAGGCGAGACCGGGATACTGGCTCACATGTCGCTTGAATTCGTCGGCAGGAAACACCAAGAGTCGACAGTCGGTAGTTGCAACGACGTTTGCGGAGCGATCTTCTCCGGTGAGCACCGAAATCTCTCCGAAGAATTCTCCTTTATCCAAGTTCGCGAGGACGATCTCCTTTCCCTCCGGGGAAACGAGATTCACTTTCGCTTTTCCTTCGAGCAGAAACATCATGCTCGGTCCGGGGTCGCCTTCGTAGACAATATAGCTCCCCTTCGGAATTCGACGTTCTTGAATAACGGCGCCAAGCTTTGCCAGCTCAGCCGAATCGAGCTCCTTGAACAGCGCAATCTGTCGTAGCTGATGCTCTGGTATCATTGATGAGCGCTCCCCTGCGCCGGCCTCGCGGTCGCTGTCCAGCAGATCGCTGAAAAACTTTCTTCGGCGATCTGATAACCCGGGCGACGGAGACGCGGCGCGGGCAAATGCTAGAAGTCGGAACCCGCCCTAGTACTCTTCGAAATCAATCCAATTCACCGCGAAGCGGCTCGTCGGCACCTTGCCGCGTCGATAAATTGAAACCTCGCCCTGGTCGAGGAAACCGTTGAACAGCTTCCATGACTCCTCCGTTTCCTCACCGCTGACAAACAACGTCTGGTCGCCTCGGAGAACGTCCAGCAACAATCGCTGATACGCTTCCGGAATTTCTTCATCGAAGGCATCGCGGTAGGTGTACTTCATGCTGGTCTGCTGCAAGGTTTGATCGGTCCCAGGCACCTTGTTCAGCATATCGACGAAGATTCCTTCATTGGGCTGAATGCGAATGATGATATTGTTTGCCGGAAGAGCACCGGCCTCGTTGAACAAAAGCTGGGGAAGCGTGCGGAACTGAATCCCGATCTCGGTGCCTTTCCGCGGCATGTATTTGCCGGTTCGAAGGTAGATCGGCACCCGATTCCAACGATAGTTGTTGATCCGCATCTTGAGTTCCGCATAGGTCTCAGTTTCCGAATCAGGAGCCACGCCTTCCTCATTACGATACCCCTCATACTGCCAGCGGTGACAGTCCTCGATAGTCAACGTTCGAAGGACATTCACCTTCGCTGAACGAATATCATCTGCAGCCAAAGTGATTGGAGGTTCCATGGTAACCAGGCACAGCAACTGCATCAGATGGTTCTGTGCCATGTCACGGATGATGCCGGAGCTGTCAAAATACTGTGCTCGCCCTTCGGTGCCGATGGTTTCAAACGCGCTGATCTGGATCGACTCGATATAGCGACTATTCCAAATCGGCTCGAACAGAGAGTTCGCGAAACGAAAGACCAAGATATTCTGGACGGTCTCTTTGCCGAGGTAATGATCGATGCGATAGATCTGGTGCTCGGAGAAGTACTGGGTAATCTCCTTGTTCAGCGCCACTGCCGACTCGTAATCGTGGCCAAACGGCTTTTCGATAATGATCGACGACTCCGCACCGAAGCCTTCGTCTACCAATTCTTTGGCAGTCGACGCGTAGACTTTGGGAGGCAACGAGAAGAAGAAGACGATACGATCGAACTCTCCTTTCTTGTTCAGATACTCCCGCATCCCCTCTAGCCCCTGATGATAGTAGAGAATGCTGCGAAATCCTTCGCTTACGTCAAACCGTGA
>JAGRAW010000011.1:19189-29856 GCA_020434415.1 Bdellovibrionales bacterium | reverse complement strand
TCTTCAATATCGGAAGCACCGGTGCAGTCGGAACTATAGAGTTCGAACCCGGCCTGTGTAGCGATCTGAAAGAGGTCTACGACCGACTGATACCACCAAGCCAGGAGTATGGACATGAACGCGCATGGCACGATGGCAATGCACACTCGCATCTTCAGGCGACGACCCTCGGTCCCTCGTTAACGGTACCGTTGCGAAACGGGCGTCTTGTCCTCGGCACCTGGCAGCAAATTTTTCACCTGGAATGTGATATCAAACCGCGCGATAGAACGGTTCTCGTGACACTCATTGGTGAGTAGTAGACAAGAAAATGGTGACAGAGACGAATATTCCGAATTTCACTGGAAGCGAAATTCGGAACATTGGTCTCTGTCACCATTTTCTTCTGTCACCACTTTCTATTGACGCGAGCGAGCTCCGGTGTCTCCTCCGCAGGAGGCGCAACTTGTTTCATGCACGGTCGGCAGACTGCCGGAGCAGGAAGCCCGGCACTGGCATAAAAGCTCAGTTCGATATTGGTGATGATGTACGAGGCTCCGCAGGTTGCGCACCGACGGCGACTACCAAATGAACACACATTCGACTTCTTTCTGAACCAGCGAAGCATAGGCGCTCACCATGCCCGTACCGTTCAGGGCGAGCAAACAGCCCGCCTCAGTGCTCGCGCCGGCTACCCAAAACCTAGTGTTATTGACGGCTTGAAAAGCTTGTCGAAGCGAACCCCCCGAAAGCTTGGATGAGTGGGTGGAGGCAGTTCTTTGTTTGCAAGGGGTATTGAGATGAATCCGCAGTTGGTGACACACGTCTTCGCATCACTTCAGGGCCTGGAAAAAAGCATGGGCACGATCAAGCGCCTTCTTCCACTCTTCAGAGAAGAAGGGGCAGAGTTCGCGTGTCTTGTGCCGAAGCAAGAAGAGATTTTGGCGCATATGCGGCGGACGGCAAACCTGTTGCAGCTACAGATGGCGAAAGGCGAGAACCATGCCGCTGTTCGTTCCCTGCAGATATTCTATGGACTGCACCAAATGGTCCGCCCGGACATTCTTCGGGCTTTTGGTACGCTCAGCCGGGGCCAAGCGTCGATACCCGGTACTGAAACTGCCGCTGAGCCTAAGCACATTACCTACCACTGACGAGTGCACTAACTCTGTTCGCAAACCATTCGCTACTGCGATAAGGGGTATCCTGCGCAAGCCGCCGGCTACCGCTTACTCACGAGTACGAAGTGCGCGTTCCATATCACGACGAGCCTCCTTCGCTTTCTGGTCCTGGCGCTTGTCGTGCAACTTCTTTCCCCTACCGACGCCAATTTCCAGTTTGCAGCGTCCTTTCGGATTGAAATAGATACGTAAGGGTATCAAGGTGAGGCCTTTCGTCTGAACCTGCGCACCCAGACGCTCAATCTCTCGGCGGTGCAGCAGTAGCTTTCGCTCCCGATATGGTTCATGGGCATTGAGTCCTGCAAAGGCATAGGGTGCGACGTGAGCTCCTACCAGATAGCACTCCGTCCCCTTCATCCGGACATAACTATCTCGCAGGCTGACCCCATTTTGCCGAATCGACTTTACCTCGCTTCCGGTGAGCACAATTCCGGCTTCGGCGGTCGAGATGATCTCATAGTCATGGCGAGCTTTCTTGTTTACGTCGACAACGCGGGCGCCGCTTTCGCCTTCGCCCTTTTGTGCTGACTTTTTTGCCGCCATGGCTGATTCAAAATCCCAAGGGTGTCGCAAAATTGAGAAGCGCTGCTGTTCCCAGCCAGTCGCGGGATGAAATCGACACGCTCAGGCTTCTATAACCCGTCCGCGGATAGCGATGTTATCGATTAGCCGCACGTTATTATCAGCAAATGCAGCGACCAGCAACCGAGCCTCTCCCGCAAGCCGTTCGAGCGGTTGAAGTGTGTCCGGATCGACAATTGCCACGTATTCGGGCCTAAGCCCGGCGGCCAGCAAACGCTGTGAGACCTCTGTAGCGAGCGTTTGCACCGATGTTTCACCGCCCTCAGCTCGCGCGCAGGCGTGCTGGAGCGAATGCCAGATTGCGGTAGCCGGACCTTCATCGTGAAGCAATTTATTGCGAGAGCTCAACGCCAGCCCCCCTTCACCACGAACAATCGGAACGGTAATAAGCTCAATAGGAAGTGAAAGATCGACGAGGAGCTGCCGAATGACACTTACCTGCTGAAAATCCTTTTCGCCAAACGCGACTACGTCCGGCTGCAGGATATTGAACATCACCGTACAAACATGGATGACCCCATCGAAATGGCCGGGGCGATGCTCACCCTCGTAGCGTAAGCTCCGATCCCCTGCCCTCACCCTCACTGACAACCCGGGTCGATATGCATCAAGCCCTGCGGGATAGATCTCCTCGACCTCCGGAGCGAAGATCAGCTCCACGCCCGCTTCTCCTGCCACCTTGCAGTCACGCTGCAAGGTGCGCGGATACCGTTCATAATCGACAGGATCATTGAACTGTGTCGGATTGACAAATATCCACATCGCCAAAAAATCACAGTGCTGACGCAGAGCACGCGCAAGCGCAACGTGGCCTTCATGGAGAGCTCCCATCGTCGGCACTACCCCGATGCGCTGTCCTTGGCGCCTCCGCTCGCCTAAGTATCGCCGAACTTCTTCTTTCCGACGACACACAACTGGATCGGTAGTCAAAGTCATGTCGGCGTAACTCGCTTGAGCGCCCTCGCTCGTTTCCCGTGGTAACAGTGCCGCTCAGCCGGAAACTCGCCGGTAAGCACCTCGCGCCGATACTCCGCCACTGCAGCAGTTGCCGCCTCGGCGAGAGCCCCGAACTGCTTCACGAAGCGCGGCGGTTCGCCCTCGAATTGGGTTAATCCCAGGGCATCATGCAGCACCAGAATCTGTCCGGAGCAGTCTGGACCCGCACCGATGCCAATCGTCGGAATCGTAAGCGTGCCGGTAATCTCAGCGGCAAGCAGGCGGGGAATTCCCTCGAGCACGATTCCGAACGCGCCGGACGCTTCCAAGATCTGCGCATCTTCAAGAAGTGTCGCCGCGGAGGCTTCATCGACACCCTGCACACGATAGCCGCCCATGACGTGCACCGACTGAGGGGTGAGTCCGATGTGACCGAGCACCGGTATCCCTGCATCCGTCATGGCCCGCACTGTTTCGGCAACATGTCGTCCGCCTTCGAGTTTCACCGCAGCGGCACCTCCCTCCTTCAACAAGCGGCCACCCGCCAGCAACGCATCTCGGACGCCCGTTTGATACGAAAGAAAGGGCAAGTCGCTCACAATTAATGCTTGCTTAGTCCCTCGCACCACAGCTCGGGTATGATAAAGGATTTCTTCCAGAGTGACGGGCAGCGTGCTTGAATGCCCCTGGAAAACCGTACCGAGTGAATCTCCAACAAGCAGCAGATGCACACCTGCCTGATCGAGGATACGAGCAAAGGTATAATCGTACGCAGTGAGCGCGATGATCTTCTCGCCGCATTCACGCATACGGATGAGATCTGGCACTGTAACCATAACCCCTCCGATCTTGATTAAATCACCTCTTGAATACATCACCGCCGACGCCCGCATGGAGCTTGACTGGGGTCAGGCCCTTCGACTGGCGGTAGTGGCCTCCTACCGCACAAGGTGTCCCGCCCCACGCTCACATACCCTCACGAGCGCCCCTTACCCTAACGTATAGCGGGTCCGTCGTCAGCTCGAACTACGCCGCAGCGGACGATATTTCCCGGAAGAATCAAGGGCTGTTACATCGGTTCACTGGCCCCTGAGCACTTCTCATGCTAGCGCTTGAAGTAGGATACCAAACTACGGAGCAGATTGGGATGATGGACTATCGGCACTGGGGTGATTTCTTCATCGTCGGCCTCGAGGGGCCGAGCTTGACCTCGCGTGAGGCGTCGCTTCTGGCCGCGCTCAGTCCCCTCGGTATCATCTTGTTCGCCAAGAATTTCGCTGATGATGCTGACCGCTGGCCGGAAATACTCGCTCGCCTGATTGCCGATGCAAAGGAGGCTACGGGGCGGCCATCGCTCCTGGTAAGCATCGACCACGAAGGCGGCAGAGTGCACCGCTTCCCATCCCGAGTCACTCGCTTCCCGTATGCTCGCGCCTGGGCTCACCAGGCAGCGGCGGTGGGCCGTGCAATGGGACGCGAGCTCCACGCTTTGGGCTTCAACCTTAACTTTGCACCCGTGCTCGACGTTCATGCCGAACCACAGAATCAGGTCATCGGTGATCGAGCGTTCGCTACCGACCCTGCAGATGTCCCGCAGCCCGCGCTTGCGTTTCTTCGCGCGATGGAAGCCGAAGGGGTACTTGGGTGTATCAAACACTTTCCGGGGCACGGCGCGACAGTCGCCGATTCACATTTTGAGCTCCCGCATCTCGACGTCTCGCTCGACGTGTTTCGTTCTCGAGAGCTACATCCCTTTATCGAACTCCTGAAACACGAACCTCAGCTACTGATGTCCGCACACGTGCGTTACCTTGCCCTCGACTCGGCACGACCGGCAACGCTTAGCCGACGGATCCTCCACGAACTGCTTCGGGGAGAGCTGCAGTATCGCGGGGTAGTCGTTTCCGACGATCTGGAAATGGCTGCGCTCCAGCACGTTCCTCCGGGCGAGCGGGCAGTGCTCGCCGTCACTGCGGGAATTGACCTTCTTCTGGAAGGTAATCCGAAAGACGGTCCGGCATTGGAATATGCTTGGGAAATGGCGGAGGGACTGGAGGCCGCCGGCCTAGGAGCAACCGCGGAAATCCGATGTGCTCGTGAGCGGCTAGCGACGCTTGTTGGTCATGTCGACCGATTACAGGCCGCCGCACCTCGGAGAGACGTAGCTGTCTTGAACTGTTCCGAACATCAAGAGCTTTGCACCTCGGTAACGGAGGGCTGACCTAGTCGTCGGTCCGCTTCGTTCCAAACAGCGTCCGCCCGAGGCCGCCGAAAAACGTAGCTCGCTTTTTGCCCCCTCGCTTTGGCACCCGTTCTTTTTCAAGGCGTAGGGGGGAACCGGTTCGCTCCCGGACATAGAACGGCGTGATGGCGTTGAATAGCTCCCACGAGTGAGACGACTGAAGTTCCAAGTCGTCATACACCTCGATCGCACCGGCAGCCCCGTAGTATTCTCTCGAGAGTTCTGCAATCTGATCAATCAGGAGGAATCGTCGCTCGGGCTCTAGCTCCACGCTCAACAATCCCAACACCGCCTGTTCGGAAGAATTCTCCTGAAAATAGGCCTCCTGAACCTCCGGATACCGGCGCAGCACTTGGGTCAGCTCCTCCAGCAGCGCCTCTTGATCGGTTTCGGACTGAGCATCCGCGAGCGGGAGGGTCTCGTCCTGTTCGGTCGCAGTCGCAAAAAGCTCCGCAGGAAACTCCAGACCATCTTCGGGGTCTTCATCGAACGCAGGGACACCTGCTTGCCCTGGAGCGTCACTCCATTCGATATCGTCTGTGCCTTCGGCGTCCTCGTGCAGCGGCTCAGGAGGGAATTCGCTCATCGTCCGCACATCATCGGGGCTCAGTTCCAGCGCATGCAACGTGCCCGGGTTGACAACTATCCAGGTGTCTCGCGGCAGAGTGAGCGCAAGGTCGCCCCCGGCAACCGAGAAGCATTGATGTCGTCCATCGGACCAGTCAAGGAAACTTTCCTCACTGGTGAAAACCGGGACGACCGTTCTTCGCCCCGAGACGAAAGTTGCCACCCGTATCTTGCTGGTTCCCTTCGAATCGCCGAGATTCTCGAACGTCACGACAGGAGCGTACAGGACGGCCTCGCTCAGCAGAGGCAGTAATCCTGAGATCGATGCACTCTCCCCTCGCGCGATCGCGAGAAGGTAGCGCTCGATCGTTGAACGGCTTCGCACCACGTTGCTCCCTTGAGACACCGCCGCCGGTTCCGATTCCTGTTGATACCCTATTTGCATCAACTACCAGATGCCGGAACATGCAATGTCGTCTCAGCCTAACTCTGTCCCAACTGTACTAGAACGCATCGCAACCCATGCCCTGATTCGTTGCTAAGCCCGGCGTCTCGATTACAGTAGAGTACGGCTCTCCTTAACCGCTGTTATTACTGTATCAATTTCTAACGTGATGCCGGCGCTCTAAGGTTGCCGTCGAGCGCGGCAAAGCGAGTCAAAGGGCGGTCATTTTGGGATCCAAATAGCTCAAACCCGTCTGCATCCGTGCGATTTGCTCAGGTGCCGCAATGAGTAGGAAAGTGAAAGTCACCGACACAGAAATAAGGACAAATGGCGTGAATTGGTTTCAGGAGTGGTTCGGACTAGACTATTTGCGTCTCTATCCCCATCGGGATGAGGCCGAAGCGCAGCGCCAGGTCGTTTTCCTGGTGGACCTGCTGCCTAAGGCCGCATCGCTGGAAGTGCTCGACATCGGCTGTGGAGACGGGCGGCATCTGGCAGCCCTCAGTCGCGCGGGGTTGGCGGCCACCGGGCTTGATCTTTCCGCTCCCTTGCTGCAACGTGCCGCCGCACGCCCGGAGAACCTGCGGCTGGTGCGTTCGGATATGCGACTGCTTCCCTTTGCAACTGGCCGGTTCGGAGCACTCACGTCGTTCTTTACCAGCTTTGGCTACTTTCCATCAGATGAAGACCATGTCGCTCTGGCAACCGAATTTCGCCGCGTAACCCGAACTAACGGCTTCTTGTTCATCGACTTTTTGAACGAATCAGTGGTACGCCGGGAGCTACCCAGGACGACCTACAGCGAAGATGAGCATGCCCGTTACGAACAACGTCGTAGTCTTAGCGCCGACGGGCTACGAGTAGAGAAACATATCACCATCGTTGAAAAGCAGACCGGCCGTGAGCGCTGCTATGTAGAATCAGTCCGCCTCTACACCAAGCACGACTTGGAGTTGATCCTGATGCGTTCAGGCTACACTATAGCCGAGTTGTGGGGGGACTTCACCGGTCAGCCGCCGAGTTCCGTAGCGCCCCGACTCCTCATACTGGCACAAGCACATGAACACTCACTACCGCGATAGAGTCTACAGACACCAAACGGTCGAGGCGGCCGCAAAGCGGAGTCTGGGCAGCGACACTCTCGAAGCGTTGGAAGCGGTGAACGTGGCGTTGCCGGACGATCCCGCTCGAACGGCGAATCTTGAGAAGCTAACCCGACGTGGTGCTGTCGCGGTCGTGACGGGACAGCAGACGGGTCTTTTTCTGGGCCCGTTGTTGACGCTTTACAAGGCACTTACCGCAATACGAGCAGCAGCTCAGCTTGAAGAGGAAACGGGCCATCCGGTCGTCCCGATCTTTTGGTTACAAACTGAAGACCATGATTTCGATGAAATTCGCTCGACTGCTATCCACGACCGTGAGGGACGCAAGGTCCCACTGACCCTCCCGCCCCTTTCCTCCAGTGAGGCCCCCTCTGTACAATATCTACGCTTACCTGAAGACCTCACGACCGTCATTACCGACCTACGAGAAACGCTAGGCGGCTTTCCAGCCGCCGCCTCGGTGCTGGAGAAAGTAACAAGCACCTACCGTGTCGGCAGAAGTTTACCTGACGCTTTCACCGAGCTCATGGCGATGCTTACCCAGGGGAGCGGTTTGTTGTTCTTCAATCCGAGGCATCCCGCCGCCATCCGTGCTTCGGCTCCGGTCCACGCAAGAGCCTTCGCCGAATTCGAAGCCATCGGTCGGCTTCTGTCCCAACGCACCGAGGAGCTGGAGGCCAATGGTCAGCAAACCCCGGTGCGTATCAGAGCTGATTCTCCGCTGTCCTTTCTCCACATCGATTCCGCCGGCGGTTCCCGGACTCGCCTCGTTCGGGAGGGCTCGAACTGGCGAGGCAAGGGATTCGGAGGCGACTTCACCCTCTCCGAAGAGACGCTGAACACTCTGCTCGCCGCCTCACCCGACCGCTTCAGCTCGAGCGCGCTCCTCCGGCCCATTGTCCAAGACACGCTTCTGCCGACCGCCCTCTACGTCGGCGGCGCCGCCGAGCAAGCCTACTGGCAACAGATAACGCCGCTCTACCGGCACTTCGACGTTTCACAATCGCTCTTTCTTCCCCGGGCTTCCTTCACCTTACTGGAACCAAGCAGCAGCAAATGGCTGAACCTTCTGTCGCTCACGGCTGCGGAACTCCGTTTGCCCATCGATAAGCTGGAGCGAGTCATTGCAGAGCGGAACGCGAGCGACGATGCCACGCCGTCAGTACTGCTCAAGCAAAGCGGCGACGCCCTCCGCCGGATGTTTGCAGCATTGGAAGGCCCGTTTCGGGCCGCTGATCCTACCCTCTCCGGCTCCCTGACAAAGGCTGAATCGAAGATGCTCCATCTGCTCGAGAGCACGATCGAGCGCTATACCAAAGCTGTCGCTCGTAACGATGAGCTGTTCCAAGAACGACTCAGGAAACTGCGCTCGCTGATCCTGCCGGAGGACTTGCCTCAGGAGCGCGTGTATACTCCGATCGATTTTCTCTGCCGATTTGGAGAGAGTATGATCGGCGCCCTACTCGCTGCCATTGACCCCTTCAACCCCTCACACAAGGAACTCGCCCTATGACCCGGCAAACGCTGCTCGATGTGCTCGCGATTGGGCCACACCCGGATGATGTCGAAATTTGTTGCGGGGGACTCCTCGCCAAGTCGAGCGCGCAAGGCTACCAAATAGGCGTAGTGGATCTGGCCAGAGGAGAGCTCAGCACCCAAGGAACGCTGGAACAACGCGCCATCGAGACACAACGCGCATCAGCGATACTGGGAATAGGACATCGTGAGAATCTTGGCTTGCCGGATGGGGAGATTGGTGTCGGCCCCACGGCCCTCGGCAATAGTCCGTCCTCCCAGCTCGGGGTGACCATCGCAGCGCTTCGTCGTCTGCGACCGAAGCTTTTGCTTCTTCCTTACTGGGAGGCGCGTCACCCGGATCACGTTGCAGCTAGTGAACTACTCACCCGGGCAGTCTTTCATGCGGGCTTGGCAAAGTTTCTTCCTGAACTGGGCGAGCCCTATGTCCCGCTTCAGGTGCTGTACTACCAAATGCGGGTAACCTTTCAACCCAGTTTTATCACCGATATCTCCGACGTAGTGGAGCGAAAGATGGAGGCGGTTCGAGCCTACGGCAGTCAACTTCGACGTTCGACCTCCGACGGGGCGACAGGAACGTTGCTCAGCTCGGACCTGTCGCTACAGTCGATGGTCGCTCGTGCCCAGTTTTACGGCGCAATGATCGGCGTCAGCGCCGCTGAGCCGTTTCTCATGCGGAATGCAGTCAGTATTGACGATCCGATTGCTCATTTTTCAACGCTCGGAGCGCGGGCTGTCCACATCTTTTAGCGCAGCTCACCCTTTGCTCAATCGGTTTCACCTGCTGAAACTCGCAGAAACCAAGCGCATTTGCTATGGAGCGCCCTTAACGGTATCGTCGACTGTTCCCCTGGGAGGCTATGGGCAGCAAACAGCTTCGGATTGGAATTACTTGTTATCCCACGTTCGGTGGGAGCGGAGTCATTGCGACTGAAATCGGCATGGCAATGGCTCGGCGCGGACACCGAGTGCACTTCATTTGCTACGACATTCCCGGAAGACTGCAGCGCTACATGGAGAATATCTTCTTCCATGAGGTCGAGGTGCATGACTACCCGCTTTTCACCTATCCGCCTTACTCTCTCAGCCTCGCTTCAAAAATGGTGGAAGTCTCGACCTACGAGAAACTGGACTTACTGCATGTGCATTATGCCGTGCCCCACGCCACGAGCGCCTACCTCGCACGAAGTATCTTGGGAGAACAGGCTCCCACGGTCATCACGACGCTACACGGCACTGATATTACCTTGGTGGGTAACGAACGTAGCTACCTTCCGATCACGCGCTTCTCGATAGCGCAGAGCGATGGAGTGACTGCCCCCTCGCGTTATCTCCAGCTGGCGACTTACGACAAGCTGAATTTGTCGACAGACATCCCGATCGAAACGATCCCCAACTTCGTCGACATCGGGCGGTTTGTGCCGATGCCCGCCGACGAAAAGCGTTCGCTCGCTCCCCTTATTGGCGCCTGTCCCATCGAACAGGGATTGAAGATCCTTACACACGTCTCGAACTTCCGGCCGGTAAAGCGCGTCGTGGATGTGGTCGCGGTGTTTGCCAAAGTTGCTCAGGAGATTCCAAGCCGTCTGATCCTGATCGGCGATGGCCCTGAGCGCTCCCGGGTCGAAGCCTCGGTGCGAGACCTTGGGCTGGCCGACAAGGTCTGCTTCCTCGGCAAACAAGAGGATTTCGTGGGCATCCTGCAGCGCTCCGATCTCTTTCTCCTTCCCAGCGAAAGCGAGAGCTTCGGCTTGGCTGCGCTCGAAGCGATGAGCTGCGGCGTTCCCGTAGTCGCCTCGAACGTACAAGGGATTCCCGAGGTAGTGGTCGATGGGGTCACCGGGTTTCTTTCCGATGTCGGAGCGATCGAACGGATGGCGTCGAATGCAGTTCGCCTCCTCAGCAGCCCGACGATGCATCAGGCGTTTTCGCAGGCCTCCCGTGACCGAGTGGTCAGTGAATTCAACGAAGCCTACGTCATCGACTTGTATGAGGATTACTACTTCAGGACGATTCACAAACGTCTCTCCTGAAACGTTGGATCTTCGGAAATAAGTCAGGGGGGTGAAATCATGCGTGTAGGATTCACCGACCAG
>JAGRAW010000011.1:0-19167 GCA_020434415.1 Bdellovibrionales bacterium | reverse complement strand
TGCACGTCCCCGCCTCCCCGGACGGTGTCTCTGTCGATTTCGGAAAAGACCAATTGGTAATGTTCAGGTGCATGGGTAAGCGCACAAGAAGAACAGCGGGCTGAGCGAAGGCGGGCACACGGTCAGCTTCCCGTGGAAGTATACTTACTGACGCCGTAGGTCCATGCTAGAGCGGCAACAAGCAGACAGATCGCCGCCATGCCGGGCGTGAAGTAACAGAAGAACTCGAAGCCGGGGCGGGAAAAAAAGTGCGTTGCCGGGAAAAAGGCGACAAAGGCGAAAGGCACGACCCATTTCAGTACGAACTGCACCACGTTGTTGAAGATCGGCAAAGGATATCGACCGAAGTTAATCAGGTTATACACCGGAGCCCCGATACCGAGGCGATCCTGAAAATGAAACGATAGCGAAGCTAGCAGAACGAACACCGACGTAAGAATAATCCCGCCCGAGATGCCGCTCACGAGCAGCCAAAGGTAATCGAGCGCACCGAATTCCATTCCCAGGGAGGCGCCGGTGTAGAAGATAAGCCAGATACCGACGAACAGGCTTCCCACACTCTCGAGGTTGAACGATTCGAAGAGCACCTGGCACAACGTATTCAACGGTCGAAGCAACACCCGATCGAACTGCCCCTCGATTACGTATTTGTCGCCGAAGCGATAGAGATTCGGAGACAACGTATTGAACAGCGCAAGCGAGATCATCGAATAGCCGTAGATAAAAAGCACTTCCTCGCGAGTCCACCCTTGGAGCGAGGGTACGGCTTCACCGTCGATCAGCAGTACGATGAATAGCAGTCCCGACAGCGTCACGACGATATTGGCAATGAGCGACGCAAAGAAATCCCATTTGTACGCCAGGCGGGACATCAAGAACTGGTTGAAATAGGAGCCGTATATGCTTAGGGTTCTCACCTGCAGCCTAGCCCCCTTGCAACGTGAGCACGCGCACTGCTCGTCGCCAAACGAAGTACGAAAGCATTCCCAACGCTACCCACCAGCAAAGCTGTTCGAACAGCACAGTGGGTGCCTCGTCAAGCGGCACTTTTCCCAGATACAATTGCAACGGCAAATATGAAATCGTCTTGAACGGCAACAGTTCAACTACCGTCTGCAGCCACCCGGGAAAAAATGACAATGGCAACAACAGCCCCGAGAGTATCTGGACCAGAAAGTACTTGGCGCGCATAACTCCATCGATCGACTTGAACCAGAAGGCACACAAGCCCGTAATGAAATTCACCTCCGCGAGAATAAGAAAACTCATTACGGTCGCCGCAAGAAACCACGCAAAATGCCCGAGCGACGCCGGAAGCTCGACGGGAAAGAGCCACAGAATAACTCCACTGATCGGAACAGTGAAAAAGAGTAGCCGGAAAAGCGTCTCGCCCGCGGCCTGTGCTACCAACAACAAATGAAAATTTACCGGTCGGAGGAGGTACACGCTCACCTGCCCTGATCGCACAAGCTCGTTAATCTCATAGTCGATATTCGAGAAGTAGAGGCTGCGCGCAATCCATCCAATCGAAACGTAGGTCACCATTTCGGGCAAAGTGAATCCGTTGATGGTCGCATTGGATTCACGCGCGGCAAAAACAGCGGTCCAAATGAAATAGTGCACCGACACGAACAACAGATATGTGATGATGCCCGTAAAATAACGGAGCCGGTAGGCAAGCATGTCAAGGAAGGCATTGCGAATAACGGCGCCGTACACCGATTTCGCTCGGCGAATAGGATCGACCCTGTCCGCCGCCTGCACGCTCATCGGCCCGGTAGATGCCTTAGCCATTCCCCGCCACCCGAGAACCGTTGGCGCCGTCACGGTACAATTTGACGATTACTTGTTCAATGCTCGGCTCAGTAATCGTCAAATCGGCGACTTCGTGACGATCGAGCACCGTGCGCACGACTTCAGCCGCCGGGAGCTGTTCAGGGGCAAATTCTCCGACCAGTCGACGCTCACTTTGCAGCGAAAACTGAGCCCGGCCCTGAAACAAAGTGGAAAGTTCCTCCAGCGGTGCCTTTCCGGCAAAGTCGATAACGATACTCCGTTTCAAACCCGGCATCGCCTTCACCTTGACCAAACTCCCGTCGTAAATGATCTTCCCTTTGTCCAGCACGACGATGCGCTGACAAAGCTCCTCAATCTCCTTCAGATCGTGAGTCGTGAGGATAATTGTCGTGCCGAAATCGCGATTGATGGCGCGAAGAAAATCACGGATGCTGTCCTTGGCGACGGCATCGAGCCCGATCGTCGGTTCATCCAGAAACAGGAGTTTCGGATTGTGCAGCAGGCTCGCGGCAAGGTCACAGCGCATCCGCTGTCCCAAGGAAAGCTTCCGCACCGGCAAGCGAAGCAGCGCCTCCAGTTCGAGGATCTCGCTCAAATTTTTCAGGCGCGCATCGAAATCGACCTGCCGAACGTCGTAAATCTTGCTGAGCAGGCGAAATGATTCGATAACTGCAATGTCCCACCAGAGTTGGGTTCGCTGTCCGAACACCACGCCTATCTGACGGGTGTAGGCTTTTCGGTCCCGAAACGGATGATACCCGTTGACCTGCATACTCCCGCTGCTTGGCTTCAAGATGCCTGTCAGCATCTTGATGCTGGTGGATTTTCCGGCACCGTTCGGTCCGATATACCCAAGCAGCTCCCCTTCCGGAACGTCGAGCGAAATACCGTCGACAGCCTTGACGTCGAAGTAGTCACGGTGCAGCAGATCTTTGACGCTTCCCCAGACCCCTTCGCGGCGATTGAAGGAACGATACGTTTTGGTCAGCTCTTCGAGCTTGATTATTCCACTCATACAATTGGCAGGATTGACGGTTGCGGGAACGGTAACCGAGAGACAGTCCGAGCGCAATGGTAGGGCTGATACCGCGTCACAGCAAGCCCGGCAGGGCCCTTCCGGGATGCTTTGCCAACCGGGAAATCCTGGAATACTCTACTCCCATGACTAGCCTTGCTCCATATCAAGATGCCCGCGCCCAGTTCTTTCGCGACTGGTTTGAGCGCGGAGCCTCCTATGAGTCCTATCTCGCCACGGGGACTCCTGAACAACTGGCTCGTTGGCGAGCCTACGAGGCCCAGCTGACGCCGGATACCGAGCAACTCGAGCGCCTTCGCGGGTTTAGGCGACAAATGAACGTTTTGGTGCTGTCCGGCATCTGGTGTGGCGACTGTATGCGGCAGGGCCCCATGCTGCGCCTCATCGAGCAGACCGCCCCTGCATTCACCGTTCGCTGGTTGGATAATAAGGCGAATCCGGAGCTGCAGAACGAACTGCGGATAAATGGAGCCGAGAAAGTCCCCGTTGTCGTGACGCTATCTGAAGATTTTTTCGAGCTCAGCCGCTTTGGCGATCGCCATCTCAGTGTCTATCGGAGAAAAGCCGCAACCGAGTTTGGAACGGCCTGTGACCCAGGTATCGTCGGCCCGAGTGCGGAAGAGCTGCGCCAGGAGCTCGAGGAGTGGATTGCCCATTTCGAGCGGCCGCAGCTCATGCTTCGGCTTGCGCCTCTGTTGCGCAAGCGCTATGCGGATTGAGGCCACTGCTGCAGGACTTGGAGCCGGATGCTACAAGCAAGCTGCAGTAGTATAGGTGCATGCGCAACGATGCTGATTTGAATTGACTGACGTAAACTAAGAAGACGTAAACAGGAAAAGGAGTGACCGATGTATAACCCCGCCTTGGTGCAGCCCATGAGAGAGGAACTGACACGCCTGGGTATACAAGAGCTGACGACGGCTGCCTCCGTTGACGAGGTGCTTGGCGATGCCACTGGCACCGTTCTGGTCGTTGTCAACAGTGTGTGCGGTTGTGCCGCCGGCGCAGCGCGTCCCGGAGTGGCACTCGCACTGCAGCACTCGAGTCGTCCGCAAAAGCTCACCACGGTCTTTGCCGGACAAGATAAGGAAGCAACTGAGCGCGCCCGCTCCTACTTCGTCGGCTATCCGCCCTCGTCACCCTCCGTGGCGCTACTCAAGGATGGTGAGGTCGTGCACATGGTGCACCGTCACGACATCGAGGGAAAAAGCCCGGAGCAGATTGCAGCGCAACTTACGCAGGCGTTCGACACCTACTGCGGATAGACGACAGAGATAGTCGATAGTCTCGTGTTTGGGATAGCCTCGTGCTTGGGCCTGCGTGGTAGCCGAGCTACGGAGCCTGCGTCTGGCGGTCCGCAGGGTCAGTCACCCTGTCTTCTAGCGACGAAATCCTGTCTTCTGGCGACGAAATACAGTGCCTCATAGCTTGCGACTACCCCGTTTGCGATACTGTGGCGGCGTTCATACTCGTTGGACAAAATTTTAAGCTGGGCGCGCGACAGTGGGCGCCCTCCCGACGAGATGGAACCTCCCGTTACCCCGAGCTTGTTCAGTTTTTTGAGGAGTTCGTGAGCCGACGAATAGCGTTGCTCCATCAGGACCGATTCATGCCGCTCCAAAGCGAACCCGCTCGTCTCTATCGCGCCGAGTGCTACCGCGACTGACGGAAGTCGCCGTGCGGGAACATTCTCGGGGAACAGCTCGCGCCTCAACCGGTGAAGCTCGAGCAACGTTCGCTCCGTCATCATACTTGCAACCAGCAGTCCACCAGGTCGAGTCGCTTTCGCTAGACTTTGGAAGAGCGACTTCAGCGGCTCCATCCAGTGCAACGCTGAGCTACTCACAATCAAGTCGAACTGCTCGTCAAAGACATGGTCTCTCATGTCCCCGACAATCCAGCGAATCTCCTGCACGTTTCCACTCTGTCGCGCCGCCGCACGAATCATTTCCTCGGAGCAATCGATCGCGGTCATTCGAGCCCTGGGAAAGCGCTCCCGGACCAGCCGTGTCAGCACCCCTGTTCCGCACCCCACATCCAGTATGGCTGCATCCGGCCGCAAATCGTCGGGGAGCAAACATAGCAACCACTCTGCAATTTCCGCCTGAAGATTGGCGGCGAGTTGATAGCTACCTGCCGCACGACCGAAGCGCTTTCGAAGCTCTGGGATTGCTACTGTCACCAAAGAAATCGCTCCATTGCTTTCACGATATGCTGCGGACTCTCCTGTAGCACACCGTGCTCCTCCCCAGGAAGCAGTCGGAGCGTGCCGTGGGGAAGTTTCGCGGCAAGATACTCCGAACAGGCGGCAGGGATCACGCGGTCGTTGGTTCCGTGGAGCACCAGGACCGGCTGCAGAATGCTGCCTAGCGACGACCGTAGGTCACGCTGCTCAAGATAACGAAGACCGTGCTGTAAACGATCGAGATCGAGCGCGGCAGCTGCCGTAGCTCGCTCTCGCGCCAGTCGGGTCGAGGAGTAGACTCGACGAAAGAACTGCTGCAGCGTTGTCGTGGGAGCAATCTTGAGCGAGACCATCATTGCCCGAAGCGCCGCCGGATGGACCGCTTGATAGAAAGCCCCCTCAACCTGCCGACTGAGAAAACAAGCTGTCGAGCTGACCAGCACCATGCGCTCCACGAGTGCCGGAAACGTGGCGGCAAGCTCGAGTGCCACAAGCCCTCCCATGGAGATTCCCACTACCTGCCCCGGCTCGGAAGCCAAGCGTCGAGCCAGCTGGCGAACGTAGGGGGAGCATGTCTCCGGATACTGCTCATCGGACGATTCTTCTTGGTTCGCGTCGTCCGACAAAAGCTCATAAACGGACGTTAGCTCTACTTCGACATCGCCTCGGTAGAGCGCAGCGACTGCCTCAAGCGAAGCACCGAGTTGCCCCCAGCCCTGGACCATGATCAGACGCTTCTTCTTCATGGTTTGCTGCTCGCGTCAATGATGCCGAGCGCTCTTGCCTCCTCGTGCAAAACGAGAACAACTTGCTCTAGATCCGCTTCGCTGTGTGCCACGGTCAACGAAAAGCGCAGCCGTTCGGTTCCTCGAGCCACCGTGGGCGGACGAATCGCGGCACAGAGTATCCCGCGAAGGGCAAGGCGGTTTGCCAGCTCGACGGTGGCTGGGCTGCTTCCGATAATGACCGGCACGATATGACTTTCGCTCTGTACTAGCGAAAACCCGCGGGCTCGCAGCGCTTGACGAAACCACTTCGCGCGTCGCAACAGCGCTACTCGCTCGCTGTCATCTTGGCGAAAGAGGTCGAGCGCCGCCGCCCCTGCGGCGGCGACTCCGGGTGGGAGTGCAGTGTTGAATATCAGGCTCCGCGAACGGTTGATCAACACCTCGCGAACCAAGGGAGACGTCAGTACCAGCCCGCCGTAGGCGCCGGCAGACTTACTGAGTGTTACCGTAGCGGCAAAAGTACGGCGTCCTAACCCGAGCTCGCTAACTCTGCCGCAGCCGTACCTCCCAAACACGCCAAGGGCATGCGCTTCGTCGACGATCAGATGCGCGACGTATCGCTCTGCCAGCGTGGCCAAAGCTTCGAGAGGCGCAAGGTCTCCATCCATACTGAACACGGATTCGGTCACCAGCCAGATCGTTCGCTCGGGATTCGCTCGGCGTTCACGCTCAAGCAGTTGCGCTGCGTGCGTAGTGTCGTTGTGATGGAACCTCCTGAGTCGCGCACGACTAAGCATGGCTCCGTCCACTAGACTAGCGTGTATCTGCTTGTCTGCAATGATCACATCACTGCGCTCGACCACTCCGGCAAGCAGACCAATATTCGCAAGATATCCGGCACCGTAAAGCAAGCCTGTCTCGAAACCCATCAAGTCCGCCGCAGCGTTTTCAACTTGCTCGTGCTCCTGACAGTTACCTGCCAAGAGCCTGGACGCGCAGGCGCCGACCATCCGGCTCGATCGCGACGCGGCGAGTACGGCCGGGTTTCCGCTCATCGCGCGATAATCGTTTCCGGCGAAATTGAGTGGCTGCTGCTCACCGCTATGCACTGAGCCACAGCCTCCAAGGAGGCGTCGGCTCCCGCTGCGGTGAAGCTCATCAAGAAAGGTTCGAGAACGTTGTTCAAAGGACATACGACCGCCCATCCTGCGACAGAGTTCGACCGCTGTCACTAATGGTAATTGACTTTGCTGGTCGGAAATATTCCACAAGAGGATACCTTTCTTTTCTTACAAATTCATGCTTGATATCTACCTACTTATGTCTTCAGAACTTTTACAGGGGCGAGCCGGTCACTGTTCCTCGGAGGAGCGTCCGAACAGCGCTCGGGCGGAAGGAATCCTGCCGGAGCCGACGCGCAGAGAAGCCGACCTGGGTCTCCTCAAGGAAGCTGCTCGTGACGCCTTCTTGTCCGGAGCTGCCGGCCTACAGCTCGTGGAGGAGCGTGTACGCTCGTGCCTCGACTCCGAGGCGGAGGTGCTGAGCAGTATTTCGCGCTACCTCCTTGAACTGGGCGGCAAGCGGATCCGTCCGCTCCTCGCAGTCCTCTTGACTAAGTTGTTCGGAATTTCCAGCTATCCCAAGAGCTTGATCGATGCGGCGGCCGGAGTGGAGCTGATTCACATGGCAACGCTGCTCCATGACGACATCATCGACCAGTCACCAACCCGACGGAATCACCCCTCGGCCTTCATCAAGTTTGGCGTCTCTCCGACGCTATTGGCAGGTGACTTTTTGCTCGTCAAAGCCTTCGGCCTCTGCGCCAAGCTTGACCCGTATATTATCCAGGCTACCGAACGGGCATGCATCGAGCTGACCGAGGGAGAGGTGCTCGAGGGGACGTTGGCCGACGGTCGACGCCTCTCACTTGAGCAGTACGTGAACATCATCTCTAAGAAGACAGCATCGCTGTTTCAGCTCGCGGCAGGGATAGGGGCCTTCTCGGCGGGCGTGACGCCGGCAGACCTGTCCCGTGTCGAGCAATTTGGACGTGCCGCCGGTCTGGCATTTCAGATAGTTGATGACATTCTTGACGTTGTCGCTGATGCCGACCTCCTGGGTAAACCCTCCGGCACTGATCTCAAGCAGAAGACTCCCTCCCTGCCGAATATCCTCTGGCTTGAGAGCGGAGACCCCCGTGCCCTGGAGTTCTTCAGCATCGAACAGCCGAACAGAGCTCAGTGCGACTCCGCTCTCGAGGTGCTCCGCTCCTCGGATATCATTGCTCAGTCGCGTGCGGTCGCCAGACAGCACGCCGACACCGCTCAAGCGGCCTTGCACGGTTTGGAAGCCGATACGCTGGATCTTACGGTCCGCGATCGCCTCCTCAGCCTGGTAGAGTATACGCTGGAACGTTGTCTCTAAAGGGCATGCGCAATGGCATCTTCCGTCGTCACCGGTCTGGAGCGACTTCTCGCAGAACACTGCGCACCGATCAAGGGTGCTCGCGTCGGGCTGCTGGGCAATCAAGCGACGGTTGATTCCCGTTTTCGCCACGCCGCTGACCTGCTCCATGCAGCTCCCGAAATTACCTTGACGATGTTGTTCGCACCCGAGCACGGCTTCCGCGGTGTCTTGCAGGACATGGAAACGGTAAGCGACGAGATTGATCCCTACATCAAGCTTCCGGTGCGAAGTCTTTACGGACTGACTGAAGCGACGCTACGGCCGGCAGCGGAGGACCTCGAACCACTCGATGTGCTCGTAGTAGACCTTCCTGACATCGGCTCTCGCTACTACACCTTCGCTCAGTCGCTTGGCTATGCAATGCTAACCGCAGCAGCGGTTGGTACCAAGGTAGTGGTGCTCGACCGCCCAAATCCCCTTGGCGGCGTCGTATTCGAAGGTGCCGCTCTTACGAAGCAGTGCCGGTCATTCTGTGGCTATGCACCGGTAGCGAACCGACATGGACTCACCTTGGGTGAACTCGCGCTCATGATGCAGCGAGGATTCGGAACCGGCGCCGACGCTATTCCTCCGATTGATTGCGACCTTGAGGTCATTCGGGTGCAAGGATGGAAGCGGGAGGACTACTTCGACCGCACCGGTCTTCCTTGGGTGCTTCCCTCACCCAACATGCCCACGCTGGACACCGCGATAGTCTATCCCGGCTCCTGCCTCTTCGAAGGAACAGAACTCTCCGAAGGACGGGGCACGACAAAACCACTTGAAATGTTCGGCGCACCGTACATCGACGGAAAGGCTTGGGCCGAACGCGTTGCTGAGCAGGGCATGGCTCTTGCCGGTGCCATCTGCCGACCGGTCGTCTTCTCACCGAAGTTTCAGAAGTACACCGACACCCTCTGTGGCGGCGTGCAGCTTCACATTACCGACCGTGCAACCTTCCAGCCTTTCCGTTGGAGTCTTGCCCTCATCGCCGCAGCGAAACAGCTCTACCCGGACAAGTTTTCCTGGCGCAAGCAACCCTATGAATTCTTGGAGCACGTACCGGCCATTGATTTACTCTACGGCAGCGCTCAGTTCCGAGAATCCGTGGATAGCGGCAAACCCGCCGGAGAACTGCTCGGCTCGCTGGAAACGTTCGAATCCTGGTTCGCCGAAGCCCGTCAGCCGTTTCTGCTGTACTAGTCGTCGCGAGGGTCGAACGTGTAGTCAGTCCTGACGGACCTAGCAAGGTTGCCACGTCCTATCGTGGCAACCCGCAATCGTCGCTACTCGACTCCTAAGCCGAGCTTCTCAGGGTCGAGAGAATCTCGTGCCTCGAACAAGGTGTTCCACTCTTCGAGTTCGCTGCGCGTCAGCTCGTTATCGGCTACTGCTTCTTCGAGTTTGGTGATGAGTCCGAAATGAACGAGGACTTTCTGCGGATTCGCAAACAGCGATTCGGTGCTGAAAGGCGCCTCCGTCGCCAGTGTGTCGATGTGCTGGGTGAGCGCAGCAAGCTCCTCATCGGCGATTGCGGGATGGGCGACAGTGGTAAGCTTTGCCTTCAGTTCCTCCGGTCCCTGGGCAAGCAGAGGTCCCATCGCTGCGATTCCCATCGAAATGACCGCGACGAAGGCAGCACCTGCCAGTAGTCCTAGAAAGGCGAAGACCTTGATGAATACCTTCTTGGCGCCCAACAGACCGTAAAAGACCGCTCCTACCGTCCAAAGGCCGATGACCAGCACTATCCAGACCACTTTGGAGACGCCTGAGCGCTCGGATAGGGCGGCATCGATGATCATCCAGATCGGAAAGGCCAAACCATAGAACAGAAACGCTCCGATGAAGAGCAAAAATGCAGCGATACCGATCAGTGTACCAAGGACTTCCAAGTCACTCTCCCTTTGTTCATACTGCGTTGGTGGTTGCTCCGAATCGCGGTAAGCCGATTCCCGAAACCTCTACGCTTGCTCCAGCACGTCAAGCATCGAATACAGCCCGGGCTTACGGCCTTGGGCGAGCCACCGAGCTGCTCGGAAAGCTCCGTCGGCAAAAATTCTTCGACTCGTCGCCCGATGGGTAAGTTCCAGGCGTTCTCCTTCGCCGAAGAAGTACACGGTATGCTCTCCTGCCACATCTCCCCCTCGAACAGCCTGAGCGCCAATCTCGGCTTTCCGCCGCTCCGGCCCGACACCCCTCCGACCCAGAGTGATGGAGTCGGAGAGCGACTCTCCTCGAGCTGCCGCTACTTCTTCGAGAAGGTGATATGCCGTTCCGCTGGGTGCGTCACGCTTGTGCCGGTGATGTAGCTCGACCAGCTCAACCTCGTAGTCCGGTCCGAGCAAGGCCGTAGCCCGGCGAACAAGCTGAGCCAGCACACTGACTCCGATGCTGGTGTTCCTCGCACGCACAATGGGAGTCTTTGTCGCCGCAAGCGCGACTTGTTTCTCCTCCGCTTCGCTAAGTCCGGTAGTGCATTCCACGAGCGGAATGCCGCGGGTACTCGCAACTGCCAGCGCCGCCATTGCGCCCTCCGGAGCGGAGAAATCAATCAGCATATCCGCTTCGTCGAAGGATTCCTGCCAACTTTGCGCAAGCGGGAACCGGACATCGGATACCGTATGCCCCAGTGCCGGGTCGCCCTCGGCCACCATACCGGCAAGCACCTCGATGTCTTGCCCTTGTCCACGCAGGCGACTTGCGGCCTGCAGTAGTTCCTTCCCCATCCGACCGCTGACCCCGAAGATAACGACCTTCATAGCTGTACTCTCTCCTCTCCTCCGAGGTTGCTCCTGCGCGACTTTCTAGGACCGATCCGTAAGCTCTTAGGCGAAGAGTTCTTGCAGCCGCCGCCGAGTCGTGTCAGCCACACTGACCAATGGAAGACGCAGTGAGTCATCAGGCAACCGACCCATCAGCTGCAGCGCCGCCTTCGCCGGAGCAGGGTTCGTTTCGCTAAAGAGCGCTCGAATAAAAGGCAAGGCCTCCTGCTGTGCAGCTTTTGCTCCTGCCCAATCGCCTTGGAGGGCACGGTCGGTGATCGCACAGATGCGCTCGGGGATTACACTCGCGCTGGCGGATATTACGCCCGTGCCCCCTGCCGCCATCGTTGCGTAGATGATGGGATCGTCGCCGGCAAGTAGCGCCATCCGCCCCTCGATTCTGCCGGCCAACTCGGTTAGCTCCGCAGCAGAGTCGACCGCTTGCTTGATCGCGACAATCTTCGGATGCTCGCTGAGCCGCGCGATAGTATCCAACGAGATCGAGATCACGGACCGACCAGGAATATTGTACAGCACCAGCGGCAGACCGCCCTCGTCTGCAATCGCGCGAAAGTGCTGCAGCAGCCCTTCCTGATTCGGCTTGTTATAATACGGAGCGACCGTCAACACCGCATCGACACCGAGCCTCTTTACGGTCTGCGTCAGTTCGATGCTTGGCCCCGTAGCGTTCGAGCCGGTGCCCGCGATCACGGGCACTCGACCGGCGACGACTTCAACCGCTCGCTTGGTCAGCTCCAGCTTCTCTTGCTGCGATAAAGTCGGAGCCTCTCCCGTAGTGCCGTAGATCACGACGCCGGCTACTCCAACGCTGATCTGCCACTCAAGCAATGCATCCCATGTCGCCAAGTCAAGCTGCGATTGACGCCCGGGACCGGCTCTAAACGGCGTCACGAGCGCCGTGAAAGTCCCTCGAAATTGCTCTCTTTCCATAGCTTCTCCCTTTCGCGACCGCGCAACAGTTACTGCTTACCGCCGACTGCAAATGTCTCAATCACACTCGACTCGCCGATAAAAGTGACTCGGACGACGCTGGTGGATCCGCCTTCAACCCCTGATTCGTTCACTCCGACAACAGCATACTCGTACGCCTTTCCCGGCTGTACCGTATCATCTCGAAAGGCGATTCCTCTCGACTGGGGCACAGCACCCGGCTCAACGGTTGGGACCGGCACTTCGGCGATATCTTCGAAGTCGGCCTCTTCGTCCTTGCTGTAAGCCGACCGCTTCACTACATACCCTGCCAAGTCGACAAGGTCTTCGCCCGACGCCGTTTCCTTCGGCGGCTGCCAACTCAGCACGACGGCATCGACCGCTCCTTTCGCTGCAAGAAACTGAACCGGTGCCGGTGCGAGTGCCTCCGGAGGGCGCGGTCCGGCCTTCTTTCCGCACGCCTGTAGCGCAACCGCAAGGGCCAGCACTCCACACGCAAACGCTACGCTCGACGCCCTAAACCGCTTGTTACCCTGTGCCTTCACGCTCGTCATGCATCCTTCCTATAAGATAAACTTTGCCAAATCTTGATCAGCCACGATGTCCTGCAACCTATCTCGGACATAGCCGGCGTCGATAGTGATTGTCTGACCGCTGAGCATATCCGCTTCGAAAGAGACCTGGTCAAGCAGCTTCTCAAGCAAGGTATGCAGCCGGCGAGCACCGATGTCCTCGGTTCTACTATTTACTTCAGCGGTAAGCCGAGCAATCTCGCTCACGGCATCCTCTGTGATGCGAAGCGTCACCCCTTCCGTCTCCAGCAAAGCGACATACTGACTGATGAGCGCATTTTCCGGCTCGGTCAGAATGCGCGCAAAATGCTCCGCAGTGAGACTTTTCAACTCGACGCGGATCGGGAAACGGCCCTGAAACTCGGGCATGAGATCGGACGGCTTGGAAAGATGAAATGCGCCTGAGGCGACAAAGAGGACGTGGTCCGTCTTTATCGGACCGTACTTCGTGCTGACGGTGCTACCCTCGACAAGCGGCAGCAAATCACGCTGCACCCCTTCCCGCGAGACATCAGGCCCGCGCTGCCCCGCCGCAGGGGCGCAAATCTTGTCGACTTCATCGATGAAGACAATGCCCGCTTGTTCCGCGCGAAGGATTGCGTCCCGTGCGATCTCCTCGTGATCGATCAGAGACTCCTCGGCCTCGGCAATCAACACCGCGCGCGCCTCACGAACGGGAAGCTTCCTTCGCTCCTTACCCTTCGGCACCATGTTGCTGAGCATATCTTTCAACTGCCCCTCAATCTCCCCGAAGCCGGGAGGACCGAGAATTTCCAGGTGGGTGTTGACTTGTTTCTGCGTCTCTATTTCGACGATTCGCTCTTCAAGCTTTCCGTCCCGCAGCATGCGACGGAGTTTCTCCCGACTGGCAGACGGTTGCACCTCTTCGACGACCGGTGCGGCCTCCTCGCCGCGGTGTTGTGCCGAATCCGGCAGCAGCACGTCGAGGAGCAGCTCCTCGCTTTGTTGTTCTGCTTGGCGGCGAACACGCTCCCGAGCTTCGTCTTTCACCAAGTGATGCGATACCTCGACCAAATCCCGGATAATCGATTCCACATCACGACCGACGTAGCCAACTTCGGTAAACTTCGACGCCTCGACCTTGATGAACGGTGCCCCGGAAAGCTTTGCCAGCCGACGCGAGATCTCCGTTTTGCCGACCCCGGTCGGACCGATCATGATTATGTTTTTTGGCAGAATTTCCTCGCGCAGACGCTCAGGAACTCGAAGGCGACGCCATCGATTGCGCAGCGCGATCGCCACAGCTCGCTTTGCGTCTTGCTGCGCAACTACATACCGATCAAGTTCCGCCACGATCTGCCGCGGGGTAAGATGATTGCCCTCCGCCACGACAACCGCATTCTCTACCTGAGGCATTGCCGACGCCTCAGCCACACCATCATTCACCACGCACCTCCTCGATGTAGATGTTATCATTGGTAAACGGACACAGCTCTGCAGCGATGCTCATCGCTGTCGAGGCGACCGCCCGAGCGTCAACAGAGTCGCCCGCCCCGCGTATCAATCCGCGCGCTGCCGCCAGGGCAAAATTGCCTCCCGAACCGATGGCAAGTATCCCGTCATCCGGTTGCAGCACCTCCCCGCCTCCGGAGACCAAGTACAGCGCCGTCGAATCGCCGACAATCATCATCGCCTCGAGCCGACGCAGGTACCGATCCGTGCGCCACTCTTTCGCGAGTTCCACAGCAGCTCGGGCAAGCTGTCCTCCATGCTCATTGAGCTTCGCCTCGAAGCGTTCGAATAGCGTAATCGAATCTGCCGCCGAACCGGCGAAGCCCGCAAGAACAGCGCCATCCCGAAGCGGTCGAATCTTCTTCGCTCCGTGCTTCATAATCGCATTTTGCACGGTGACCTGGCCGTCCCCGGCAAAGACGGTAGCCCCCCTGTGGCTAACGGCAAGAATGGTAGTGGAACGAATCTCTGGCATTGCTTTCTCGCTGCTAAGTGAACGGCTTCTTCCCCGGGAACGAGCGAGGCTTCGCTCAACTACGACTTCCCGGGGATCTCGAAAAGAATCCGATGGCTGCCGGTTGCTTCAGTATCTGACGGGACAGCCACCGTCCGACCGTGTGGAAATTTATCAATAAAACCCGGGAAAATGCCAGCGTTTGCCACGGTCGCCGAAAACCCCCTGGGCACCGTAAGAAATTGGATTTTTAAGCATGCCACCGACTTGAAATCAGGCTTCAGTAAAAGCTCCTGGCTGGGGACAGTCAGAAGCGTTATCTGTGTAGTGTCACGCGGTAACCGAAGGAAATTGAAACCTTGTGCTCTTGGGTGTGCCGAGTCGAGATCGGTCATCAGAGCTTTTACGCATCAGCTACGCACTATTCGCTCGACGCCATGGCGCAACAAAACCGACTAATTCAAGACGCTCGCTATGAGCGACGGCGGCGAAAGCTCCTCAAACAGATCAAAGGGGAAATTGCCATTTTCCCGGCAGCTCCCGAGCAACCGAAGAGCCGCGACCAACTATTCCCGTATCAACCCAACACCGACCTACTCTACCTTACCGGCTTCGAGGAAGCGCACTCCGTGCTCGTCCTTCTAGGCAGCACCAAGGGGCCGCGCAGCATTCTCTACCTTCGGGACCGGGATGCCCTGCACGAGCGTTGGAACGGAGAGCGCCTCGGCCTGAAACGCGCTCGGCGCCGCTTCGCCGTTGATGAGGTGCATCCGATTGAAGCCTTCGAGAGCCAGCTGATGAAGCTCCTCGAGCCGTTTCAAACCTTGCATTATCCGGCGGGAGTGAATCCTCGCATCGATCAAATCATCTGGCGCGCGTTCTGCTCTCAGACAGCCCCCCGTGTGCAGGGCCCGCATACCATCCGGGACGCACGTCTACTGACCAGCTTGATGCGGATCCGCAAAGATCGAGAGGAAATACGCGCCCTGCGACATATCTGCGAGATCACGGCGAACGCTTTCGTGCATATCGCGCCCTTGCTGAAGTCGGCCAAGAGCGAGCTCCATGCCGCGCGGATGTTGGAGGCGGAGTTTTTCAAGCTTGGTGCTCACGGGGTCGCATTCAACACCATCGTCGCATCGGGGAAAAATGCGACCGTCCTTCACCATGAGCCGAGCTTACAACCGTTATGGAAGCGTGAGCTTGTCCTGATTGACGCCGGCGCTTCCTTTCAAGGCTACGCGGCAGATATCTCGCGCACGATACCTCCTTCAGGAAAGTTCACTGACGCGCAAGCCAAGGTGTATGACGTAGTACTTGCCGCACTGGAGGCATCGCTCGAGCGATGTCAGCCCGGAAGTGACCTTGAGGCAATCCATACCGCTTGCGTGCGGGCGCTGATCCGCGGACTCCAAGAGCTGGATATTATCAAGAGCCCCGCTCCAAAGGCCTACAACGATGCCGAATACCGTCGCTACTACATGCACCGCACCGGCCATTGGCTCGGGCTCGACGTCCATGACGTGGCGCCCATTTACTGTGGCGAATACCTGGTACCGCCTTCATCCCGTCCTCTAGAACCGGGCAACGTATTCACAGTCGAACCCGGCCTCTACTTCGACAGCAACGACGAAACGGTGCCCCCGGAGTTTCGCGGCATCGGCATCCGCATCGAGGAAGATGTAGTGATTACCGCTACCGGAGCCGAGGTCCTTACCAGCGGAGTCCCTCGGGCGCGGCTCGAGGTAGAACAGCTTATCCGTTGAGAATGTAGGGTTTCAGACGAACTGCGGTCATTTTTCCCCTGAATTCAGCCTGCTCCTGCCGGCATAGTCCCCCAAAATACTTCAGAGCCCGTCCTTCGGCGTCGATACGAACTACGAGGAGCAGGGCACAAAGTCCTGCGATTTTTTCGCATGCATGGACACCAGGCAGAGGCTCCGCCTTCATTCGCGGCGAACAGCGGCTTCACTTTACTTGAGGTATTGGTCGCGGTCGCCTTGATGGCAATCGCCATCGCCGCCGCGACTTCCGCTTTCATGATGCATATCCGATCCAACTACGAGGGTGAACTACGCTCGGAAGCGGCACAAGCGGCACAGAGCGTCATCGATGAGCTACGATATCAAGAGGTAGATCTGATGAGGTCGAGCGGCAGCGACAGTCCGCGTGTCCTGCTTGTAAATGAACAACGCGAGTACGAAGTCACAGTCAGCTACTGTACGGTCGAGGAATTCTGCACCTCAAATGATGTTCGCCACCTGGCAGTAGACGTGGAGTATCGGGGGCAGCTCCTCTATCACACCGAAACGGTGTTTACGAATCTCGAGTCCGGCCACGGCGCGGGAAGCGGCAGCTCCGGTAGCTCATCGTCCTCTTCAAGCTCATCGTCGAGTTCTTCGTCCTCCTCGAGCTCGTCCTCATCCTCCAGCTCTTCTTCGTCGTCAAGTTCTTCCTCTTCGAGCTCATCTTCGAGCAGCTCTTCCAGCTCCTCGAGCTCCAGCTCAGGAGGCAGACCACGGTGGTGTCGTTTCTTTCGGTGTTAACTATGCTTCAAGCCTTGCACTCTCGTGTTTCTACTGACGCCGGATTCTCGGTGTCAGAGCTTCTTGTGACGATTGCGTTAATCGCAATCCTATCTGCCGGTGCGGTCAGCAACCTCAAGGAGCTCGACGATCCGCTTTCGGACGCGAGCTTCACGGTTACGCATTACCTGCGATTGGTACGAGCACGAGCAATCTCCCAAACCAGCTTTATTGAAGTCGTCCCCGGCAGCACTACGACTATTGCCGCATCAAGCTCCGACTCCTGTACTGGCGTGATGACCCCGATTGAAGGCCTGACCGTAAACCTTCCGCGCGGCTCCCAACTTACCGCAACGGACTGGTCTGCGTGCTTTACCCCACGAGGACTTTCAGATGCCAACGTGCTGTTCACTATCCGCGATACGGACGGCCGCACGCGCAGTGTAGAGATTGCATTGGGAGGGGGGGTTCAAATTCAATGACAGATTCGAGCACCTGTCCCAACCGCACCGATGAAAGAGGATTTACGCTTGTCGAACTGCTGGTCGCCACAGGGCTGACCAGTATTGTCCTTGCGACCGTCATCGGACACGTACTGATAATTCGGCAGGGCTACTTTGACGACATCATTCGGACCAGGATTAACAGCAATTTGCGCTCGGCCATGGACATCATTTCGATGAACATCCGGCAAGCCGGAGAAAACCTGGCCCCCGCGTTCCCCGCGGTAGTGCTGGAAAACGGCCTCATCACTCCATCAGATACGCTAGTACTCCGGCGAGCGCTGATTGCCGAAGTGCTGACGATTTGCGTCGATGCCTCAAGTGGCGACACGACCTTAAGCGTATCCTCGGCAGCAGCAGGTTCTTCCGATTGCACTCCCTCGAACATCGCTTCCGTCCACGCCTCTTTCGAAGAGTATCGTACCAACAACGGCGAAGACATTCGCGCCTTTGTCTACGACCAGCTTACGGGCGAAGGCGAGTTCGTCGATTACACCGGCGGCGGTATCTCTAGCGGAGAGTATTTTCTCAATATTTCGTCGCTGCAGAACGACTTCACGGCGCGAACAAGTTACGTCTACCTGATCGAAGAATACCGTTTCTCCCAGAACCCCGTCGAACAAACGTTAGTGCTCACCGCTGACGGCGAAACGGACCAGCCACAGACGGTCGCCTTCTCCGTCAGTCAGTTCGAAGTGTCGATCCAACTTGAGGACGGAAGTGTCGTCGATGAACTCACCTTCGCCAGCGCTACGGACTGGCGAGACATTCAGCGAATCTCCGTCACGCTCGTCGGACAGGAAGCGCGCAAGAGTCGGGTGCTCGAGGCATCGATCACGGCAGAGTATTTCCCCAGAAACGTCTTATCGCTTTAACAGGCCACCATGCAGCGTCGTTCAGAAATCGGTTTTGCACTATTGACGGTATTGTTTCTGCTGGCCGTGATGGCGAGTCTCTTCTCGGCCTATATGGTGTTGACTCGAACGGAACTTGCTCTCGTCAAGACGACGCGCGACAGTGCCAGCGGGTTCAACGCCGCCGAAGCCGGTTTGAACCTTCGAGCCGAGGAGATTCGCGCGACCTTCCTGGATTTTTCATTTCCGACCGGTGTTTCAGCGGGCAGTATCGAAGCCTGTGACGCAGGAGAGCTGGGGAGCGGTGACTTTGCATGTCAAGATTATAACTTCGGTAATGAACATCGAGCGACGACCTTCGTCAGCGACGATCCTGACAACCCGGCATTCACCATCATTCCACCCGGCGAAGCCTTCGCCGGGCTAAGTGCACAAGAATATCGCTATACCGTCACCTCGGTGGGGCGAAACAACCAAGGGAGTAACGAAGCGATTCTCGACCTGACTTTCAAGACCCGTGTCGTCCCGATGTTCCAGTTCGCAATCTTCTTCCACGAAGATCTCGAATTCTTCAACGGTGCCACGATGACAGTCGACGGCCCTGTTCATACCAATGGAGATCTGTATATCGCCCCCCAAGACGGCGGCACGACGAACTATACCGGACAGGTAACGCTGGCCGGCACGCTGTACCGAGGACAGAAATCCCAATCGACCTGTACAGGGTATACCGGCACCGCCCGAGCCCTCGATCCCGTCAGCTACCAGAATCTGCCGTCGTGCTCCTCGAACCGCCGAGTTATCTCCGATGTCGAGACATGGAACGACAATATCATGCTCGATGTCGAAGAAGTGTCTGTTCCTGCACCTGAAGATATGGAT
>JAGRAW010000119.1 GCA_020434415.1 Bdellovibrionales bacterium | reverse complement strand
GACGCTCACGCTGCGACTCGACTATCTAGCAGAGCTGTTGGGGGGGCAGCTCGGGCTGGTCGGCCCGATTCTCTTTCCGCTACTGCTTGTCGGAATCGGGCGGGGGCTCACGATGACGGGGGGCGTTCGCCCGGCGCTACGCTTTTTTTCGCTCACTGCCGCACCGCTCGGATTGTTCGTGCTGTGCGTCGCTCTTACGAAGCGAGTGTATGCCAACTGGCCACTGCCACTGTACATCGGTGCCCTACTCGCCCTGATTGAGTTCCATGCAGACGGTTCTGCCAAGAGGGGAAGGCGGATGCTACGGACGGGCTTGGCGCTTAGCCTCGCGACTACTGTTCTTGCTCACCTGGGATTCCTGGGCGCGACTTTCGGGTTGCCCGGCAGCATGTTGCCTACCAAAAAACTAGTCGGCTGGAGCGTCCTTGGTCAGACCGTAGGCAGCCTGTTGCAGCAGGAGGAGGCCCCGTTTCTTCTCACCGAGAAATACATGACTGCTTCCGCGCTCGCCTTCTATGTAGAGAGTCATCCACGAGTGCTGCTAGGGAACTTCACGAATCGACGGATGACGCAGCACGATATTTGGACGAGCGCCGAGGATTGGCAGTCACTCCGGGGAAAAACGGCCCTAGTGGTGTTTTCCGATCCGGCGCTGTTTGAAAATGCCCGACCATTGTTCGCATCATTGACTCTGGCGGTGCCGGAGCCCCTTGCCGTTACCTTGAACGGCGACACGATTAGGACCTTCTATTTCGCCTGGGGCACCGCGTTCGAAGGCCATCAGCCTTCCGGCCCATCCGGCTACTGACGTCACAAAAAGCGAGAAATTCCAATATCCTGGCGCTTCAAGTGGGGCGAGGAGACGGCGGTGCCGCCGCTGTGAGTAAAAGCACCGGACTGCGGGAGATTGGTCTGGTTAAGAAAAGCCGTCCGTCTGGCGATTACCTTACTGGGCCAAGTGCTCGTAGTTAGTCGTATCCAGTGAGGTATCAGCTCGTGGTAGTCACCCCTCGTTCCTTGAAAGTTCGATATTTCCTTTTCTACTTAGCATTCCTAACCACAGCAATTGCGCCGGCACTAGCAGACGAACGGCCGCTATTCTCAACGTCATTCTCATCGGGCCAAATTCGTGGTCTGGAACAAGCAGCCGATGCATTTCGTGAACGCGGTGTGCGTCAGCGAGTGTCGTTACAACTGCCGACAGAAGTGGGGGCGGTTACCGCTTTTCTTGAGCCGCATGACATCAGAAGTGAGCGCTACCAGGCGACGAAAGTCACTGCCCAAGGCGTCATCACCGATCCCGTAAGCGTCCGGTTGTTTCGCGGTGCGAAGGAAGGTGCAAACGGAGAGTTCTTTCGCTTTGCTCTTATCGAAGATCCGGCCGGCGGCAAAAAATATCTTCGCGGTCACTTCAGCCGTGGCGGGAAGTACTATCAGCTTACGCCGTCATCGTTCAGCGGGCTGGACTACACTATCACGACTCTCCGAGATGATGAATTCAATGCCCAACTGGCCCGCTGCGGTGTCGGAGCAGAGCATCTTCATTCGCACGGGCGAAGTCTCCGACAGCGACAGACGGCACTGCCCGTCGGGACAGCGGTCGCCAAAGTTGCCGAGATAGCGACAGAAGCAGATTTCGAGATGTTCCAACAGACCGGAAGCGCGACCAATGCGACCATTCTCACCATTCTGAATGCGGCCGAGGCGTTCTACGCACCGTTCGAGCTCACGTTTCAGGTGACAAGACAAAATGTATGGACAGTCTCGAACGATCCCTACACTTCCAGCGATGCGGAGGTGTTGCTAGATCAATTCGTTGAGTATTGGAACGACAACTTTGCAAACACCGTCACGTACGACCTTGCTCATCTTTGGACCGGGCGAGAGGTCGACGGTAGTACGATCGGCATCGCGTATCTGGGAACGGTCTGCGGATTCTTTCGCTATGGGCTCTCGCAATATCTCAACAGCGAGTCGGGTGACCCTCGCCTCGTCGCGCACGAAATAGGGCATAACTTTGACGCCGATCACGACACCACCGGATGTAACGGCGCCGGCTTCATCATGTGCCCGTCGCTGCAACCCAATGCACCGGCGTTTTCCCAAGGAAGCCAGAATCAGATCAATGCATTTCTCCAGACGATCAGCTGTCTCGCACAAGGTGGCGGGGGCGGGGGTGGTTCGAACAGTCCACCGGTGTTGAGCCCGATCGGTCCGAAGACGGTTGCCGAAGGAACGACGCTAAGCTTCGCGGTTTCGGCAACAGACACTGATGACACGTCGTTATCGTACGTGGTGCAAGGGGCTCCGGACGGCGCTACTTTCGAGCTGGGAACCTTCAGCTATACCCCGGCAGTGGGTACGATACCGGCAGGCGAGTCTTCGACGGCCTTCAACGTGACCTTTCGTGTGAGCGATGGGGAGGCGACTGACTCCGAAACCGTTACGATAACCGTGACCCCGGCCGGCAGCGGTGGCGGCGGTGGGGGAGCGAACAATGCGCCGACGATCACGAATCCCGGGACCAAAACGGTTGCGGAAGGTCAGCTTCTCAGTTTTACCGTGCAGGCGACTGATTCTGATGGGGATACGCTGACGTACTCCATTACATCTCTTCCGGCAGGTGCGGTCTTCGGAGCATCCACAGGAAGTTTTTCATGGGTGCCATCGGGAAGCCAAAGCGGAAGCTACTCCCTGACCGTTACGGTTCGCGATCCGGCAGGTGCGTCGTCAAGCAGCACGTTTACCATCAACGTTCAGAATGCGACCGGCGTGGACCCCCATCCCGACAGTCATACGCTGATGGATTTCAACGGAAACGGTGCTGCCGAGCTTGTGGTATATCGAAACCCCACCGGCGAATGGTTCTCCGACGACGCGGCGGGTTTGGACCCCTCAGGGTTTGCGTCACTGCAGTTTGGTTTGCCGCGTGATCTCCCGGTTCCAGGTGATTACGATGGAGATAATCGCACGGACTTCGCGGTGTTTCGACCGTCCACGAGTTTGTGGTTCATCCGAAATTCGAACACCGGGGTGCTGACGACGCAAGCTTTCGGTCTCGCTTCTGACGTTCCGGTGCCCGGTGGTGACTACGATGGTGACGGTCGGGCGGATGTCGCCGTATTTCGAACCGGCATTTTCATCTATCGGGCGAGCAGCACAAATGCTGATGTAGTCGTTTCGCTCGGGCAGGCAGGGGATGTTCCGGTGCCTTGCAACTATTCCGGAGATGATGCGTCAGAGCCTGCAGTCTACCGTCCGAGTACCGGTCAATGGATCACCGCGAGTGAAACAGTGGTGCTCGGAACGCTAGGCGACATCCCTATGCCGGGAGACTATGATGCTGATGGGCTGTGCGAGCGGGCGGTATGGCGTCCGAGCACCGGAGAATGGATCTTCGAGTCGGGCAATCCAATTCAGTTCGGCCTTGGAGGCGATGTGCCCGTTGCCGCAGACTACGATGGCGACGGCAGAGTGGATATCGCGGTTTTCCGACCGTCAGAGGCACGTTGGTACATCCGGGACACTGAAGGCTCTGCGTCGGCATACCAGCTCGGGCTTCCCTCGGATCTCTTGCCTGTAGCTGAGGCTCGTTACGTTGGGTTGCGTAGTGCCGGAATCGGGCCTTTGGCAAGAAGCGCCGAGACCGGCTCGGTTCAGCTTTACTCGAGCGGCTTGCAAACGCTGTTCACCGCGGGAATTAGCTCGCTTAGCTCAGTGGCGATTGCAGCGGCCGCGGGAACGCAGGTTGTTCGAGGTGATTACGACGGCGACGCACAAATCGATACCGCGGTGTTCAACGGCGGGTTCTGGACAGTGCTTCTCGCTTCGGGTGGTCAGGAGAGTCATCTGTGGGGTGCTGCTGGAGACGTTGCCGTGTCCGTCGACTTTGACGGAGACGGGACATCCGACATCGCTGTGTTCCGACCCGATAACGGTAACGGGTTTAGCGCTTGGTACGCCATCCGTTCGAGCGATGGGCTGGCGACGGTGTTCAACTGGGGGCTCGCAGGAGATACTCCCATACCTGCCGACTTCAATGGCGATGGGTGGACCGACCCGGCGGTTTGGCGAGCGGGGCTAGGGCTTTGGTTTGTGCTTGATGGGCGCTCCGGTAGTCCGCTTCAGGTCGTGCAGTGGGGGCTTTTCGGAGATGTGCCTCGAGTTGCCGATTTTGACGGTGATGGCAGAGCGGACAAGTTGGTTTGGCGTCCTCTGGACGGTACATGGTACGTGCTCCATTCCGGCGGTTCTCAAGCCGCAGTGCAATGGGGGCTCGCCGGGGATGTCCCGGTTCCCGGGCGCTACCTTGACGGGCAGACGGTGGACTACGCCGTGTACCGCCCGGCAACAGGTACCCTCTTCGTGCTCTCACAGGCCGGGTCGGTCGTGCCGAGGGAGACTGGAGTGGCCGGTGCGCAGGTGGTGGGGGTCAATCCGACCGTCCAACTGCAGTAGTAGTAAGAATACGAAATTCGTTCGAGCACTCCAGATTTCCAGGGCGTAGCCTTTGTGGATTCTGGAGTGCGGCTCCTTGTCCGGCCCGCGAAGCTTCCGTCGCGAGGTACCGGTTTGCGATTCTCGGACGGTGTTATTTCGTTTGCGCCACTAGAGATTTACGGCGATAGGTCTGGATTGGTGGCGTTCCGTGCCCAGCGCTCGTTGAACTCGAGCTACTATCGCAGGGGCGTCATATTCACACAGACTGTGCAGTTCTGCCTGGGTGCCATGTTCCACGAAGAAATCGTCGATCCCCAGTCGGATGATCGCCCTGTTCGACGTGAGCGCTCGATCGGCCATGAACTCCAAAAGGGCACTTCCGAAGCCACCTTGCCGAGCGTGATCCTCTACGGTCACTATTAGCGAATGGCTTTCAATCAGCTCGGTGAACAGCGCTTCGTCCAATGGCTTCACGAACCGTGCGTTCACAACACTCGCTTCAATACCTTGGGCTGCTAGGGTCTGAGCTGCTTGGATGCAGGGGGCGACGGTTTGGCCCAAGCCGACCAGCAACACCGTGCTGCCGGAGGAACGAGCGTCTTTCAGTAGTTCTGCCTTTCCGATTTCGAGTCGCTGTGGGGCGCGTTCGATATCTGTGCCCGTGCCTTCGCCTCGAGGATAGCGATAGGCGATAGGCCCATCCAGATACTCGACGGCCGTGAGCATCATGTCGCGAAGTTCGGCCTCGTCTTTCGGAGCCATCACCACCATATTGGGCAAGCAACGGAGGTAGCTGATGTCGAAAACACCGTGGTGAGTCGGGCCATCTGCGCCCACCACTCCTCCACGGTCCATGGCGAAAATCACCGGGAGAGACTGAATGCAAACATCGTGGACTATCTGGTCGTAGGCTCGCTGCAGAAATGTCGAGTAAATTGCGCACACGGGCCGCATCCCTTCGCAGGCGAGACCGGCGGCAAACGTTACAGCATGCTGTTCCGCAATGCCGACATCGAAGAAGCGATCCGGCATTTCCTCAGCAAGTCGCGTCAGTCCGGTTCCATCAGGCATCGCTGCCGTTATGCCAACCAATCGCGGGTCTTTGCGGCAGAGCTCGACCATGGTGTCCCCGAAGACCTTGGTATACGTCGGAGGCTTCTGAGACGTGCGGCGTGGGATGACCGGCTTTCCGTCCTCAATTAGACTGAAGGCGTTAACCGCATGGTACTTGACCGGATCGGCTTCTGCGGGTTCGTAGCCTTTACCCTTCACCGTGAGCGCATGAATGAGTACTGGAGAATCCTGTTCCTTCGCTCGCTCGAGAGCGTCGAGGAGTTGGTCCATATTGTGACCGTCCACGGGTCCGATATAGCGAAAGCCAAAGGACTCGAAGAGCATCGCAGGCGTCGAGAAGAAGCCCTGAGCAGCTTCTTCAGCCCGATCCAAAGCACGGTAGAAGGAGTGAGGGATGACTCCTCGCTCGACCAGGCTTTTGAAGTGACGCCGCGCGGTAGTCGATATTCTACCGGTGAGCGTTTTGGAGAACATCCAGCTTAGGGCGCCGACGTTCGGCGCGATCGACATTTCATTGTCATTCAAGACGACAATCAATTGCCGATGGAGCTGTCCTGCGTGGTTCAGCGCTTCGAAGGCCATTCCTGCAGTCATTGCACCGTCGCCGATGACTGCCACCACTCTGCGTGACTCGCTTCCGGGATAGTCATGATGCGCGGCCTCCAACATGCCGGCAGCAGCTGAAATGCTGGTGCCGGCGTGGGCGACGCCGAAGGTGTCGAATTCACTTTCCACTCGACGCGGAAATCCGGAAATGCCGCCGAGCTGTCGCACCGAGGACATCTGTTCGCGCCGGCCGGTAAGAATCTTGTGGATGTATGCTTGATGGCCTACGTCCCAGACAATGCGATCGTGGGGAGTTTCGAATGCGGTGTGAAGCGCGACGGTAAGTTCGGTGACCCCCAAGCTGGAAGCAAAATGGCCTCCTACTTGGTTGACGCGAGCGATAAGGTCCCTTCGAAGCTCCGCGCAAAGGGCGACAAGGTCCGAACGGCTAAGCGAACGGAGCGCCTGCGGATCCGACAGGGAGTCAAGAAGCGGAGTATCTGCGGGCTTTTCGGTCACCGCGTCGCTCAAGTTCGGGCTCTGAGGTGTGAGCTCCGGGTTTATGCTGGAAATCTTCATGCTACGCCTAAGATACGGAAAACAAGCAGGAAAAAGGTATTCCGAGACCGCTTGCGGTCTAGGCTCCACAGTCGACGAACTGTAGCGCTCCCAAAGATTTTTCTCAAGTTTTGCTCGCGGTGGTTGCGGGATTCGTCTCGCGGAAGCGGGGGCCGTCGATGAGCATGGCCACCGAGCCTCGTCGCCCGCCCCGAGAGTTCTCGAGCACAGTGTGGATAGTGTGCCACGGGCCATTGAGCGACCACCAACCGGTGGCCAAGGTCAAAAGAGAGTAAAGAAACGACTCGCCGTAGTCTTGTTCCTGAAAGAGACGATAACCGGACGGGATCTCGATATTAAATACCAGGAATCCCACACTGACCGTGTAGCTGGTCAGTGTAGAGTCGTAGCGCAAGAGCATCGAATCGACGGCAACAGTGCCACCTTGACGAAGCTCGCGGCGATAGCTCTTGAGTTGGTTGAGTAAGATGAGGTCTTTCCGTAGTTTGAGCGTGCGGCAAAGAAGCGCCAGCAAAAATAGAGCGAGCACAGTGGCAGGCGCCGCTATCGAGGCGCCGCGCATCGCGTTGCCGATGACAACAAGCAGCGTTGCGAGAAAAAATAAGAGATTTAGACCCATGCTCACTCACTGATCGAGGTAGACGTCGTCGCTCTCCGGCCTGCGTCGTGCCAGCGCGGCAATCAGGACCTAGGTAGCAAGATAGTTTCGCACACCGACATGAAAAAGACAGCACGGTGAGGCACGTAGTGCCAACGCAGAATGAAGTTGGGTCAGTGGGGTGGCAAGCCCGCCGTATGCAAGGACTAGCGTAATGCAATGCTTTATCGCTTTAGGTGCCAACCTGGGAGACCCCGCTCGCACGTTCGAGGCTGCGATTGCGCAAATGACATGCCGGATTGGAGAGCTTCTCGCCCGTTCCAAGTGGATGCAGAGCGAGCCGTTGGTTCACCCTGACTATCCATCACCTAGACAGCCCGCTTATCTGAACGGCGTTGTGGCCCTCCGCACGGAGCTCGACCCACCTTCGGTTCTGCAGCAATTGTTGCTCATCGAGCGTCTTCTCGGGCGAGATAGAGCGACGGAGAAGCAACCTTGGGGACCGCGTGTCTTGGATCTGGATCTAATTGATGCAGGCGGGCTCGTGTATAGTCGAAAAAACCTCGTCTTGCCCCATCCGGAAATGCATAAACGCCCCTTCGTGCTACAGCCCTTGGCTGAGATCGCACCCAATTGGCGGCATCCAACGCTAAATGCCGGTGTTTTCGAGTTACTTGAGGGCTTGGCGGTGCGGGACGAAGTAGAAGAGGAGGCGGGACGATGACAAGCGGTCGTTAGTTCCGTATGCTGTTCACGTCATCAGCTCTCCCAATTTTTTGTGCCGAGTAAACATGTCGTCGCTTGCCCTTGGAAAGCTGAGCAATCGCTCCGTTCTCCGGTGGCAAGGGCGCACCGTGAAAAGGTTCCGGCTGTGAAAGGTTCTTTCGGGCCGGCTTCTCCGTACGGTTAGGTTCGCTCACCGTTGTTCCTCCATTTCCTTCTACTCTCGTTCCTTTTACTCTCGGAGGGGAGCTATGAAACTGTCTATTATAATTCCGGTCAAAGATGAGGTAAGGCTTATCGAGCGTGCTATTGGCGATGTCGTCCGCGAGTTCTCAACGCTTGAGTCGCTAGGGTGTCGCGATATAGAGTTGATAGTCGTCGACGATGGATCCGTCGACGGCACTACCGAACGACTGCGTCTGCTGCGTCACACGTATCCGATGATTGTTGTGACGCGGAAGCAGAATGGTGGCAAAGGAAGAGCGGTTCGAGATGGGCTGCAAGCGGCAACGGGTGATCTTGTCGTGATCACTGATGCCGACAACGAGTACCCAGCAACAAACCTCGCTCGCGTCGTTCAGCCGCTCTTGGATGGGCGCAGCGACGTCGTGTACGGCTCGCGGTATCTGAACGGCGGGCGCAGCGGAACATTCGATTCACGCGGGCATCGTTTGCTCAACATGTTGCTCTGCCTGGCGACCGGCTTCCGATTACGTCTTACGGACGTCGAAACTGCGAACAAAGCGTTTCGGCGTGAACTTTTGAGGGGTATTCGTCTCCATCGACGAACCTACACGTTTGAGCTCGAAGTTACGCTCAAACTGTATTCACGAGGTGCGAGCTTCCTTGAAGTCCCGGTTTCTTATACACGACGTCGAGTAACGGAAGGAAAAAAAGCCCGTGTGCTACGAGATGGAAGTAAGGCTTTGCTTACGATTGCCATGTATACTCCGGGTGCGGTCGTACGTCGTGCCATGGCTCGCGCATAGCCTTTGGTTGTAGTGCTCCCTCCCGGCTGAAAACCATCCGGGAGGGAGACGGAAGCGGTGCGCTTAGCTCCTCATTTGCATCTTTATCGACATCGCGGCACGTCCACGTTTTTCTTCAACATCAGAATCATTACCGCCGAAGAGCCGAACCACGAAATGGATAGTAGCGACTTTGTCGAACGGCTGGAGCAGACTGAGGCAGAATTGCGACTTATTCGTCAGCGTAACCAGCGCGTGGAAGCTGATAAGGCATGGGAGCGGAGCACTACCAGACGAATCGCCTTGGCGTTTGCAACCTACGTCGTAACCGCGGTCGTCTTTTACTCCATCGGCGTATCGGCGCCACTGCAAAACGCGCTGATCCCGACGACAGGGTATCTGCTGTCGACGCTTTCTCTCCCGAGGGTGAGGGCCTGGTGGCAGCGCCAATATCAAGACAAACAATCGGCTTCATAAGACTGCAACAATTGCACGCATATGGGTATTTGCTTCGGGTGGTGCTAGAGCGAGCCGCTAGACTCAGCTGCAATAGGACTCCACTCTGCATTTCGCTTCGACCCAGGCACCGAGATCAGTTGAGCGATAGAGCGCCCGACGGACTTCAATAGACCTGACGTCCTTGAAGTCTGAAGTGCGCAAAAACGAAGGCGTAACTCGCACGACCCGAAATAGGGTGGTCTTTCTCGGCATCTACCTTCTTGGCTATCTCCTTGGGGCAACCAAGCAGAATCATGTGCCGAAGGCTGAAAAAGGCTGGTCCGTTCGATCAGCTACCGCATCGCTAAACGCTATCCCCGTTCGAGTAAGTCGCGTTGGCAACCGCAGCAGGGGGATGTTTAGCGCTATCATCACCGCTGATACTGAAACGGTGTTGATCAGAGTCCAACTTTCCCGCTCTAACCAGTCGCGCGGTGATCGCGCCCCTCGATCGTTGATGTTTTCCGGCGATGTCGGCAATGCTCAAGCCCGCGTCGAAGGCGGAAAGCAAAGCGGCGTCTTCTTCTGCAGTCCACGGTTTCCCCGCATTCGACGCCCGTCCGCGCCGTTCGCTGGAGCTAACCGCCCGCTCCAGCGCTTCAACCGCAAGCTGCAGCGCACGAACAGAGCGAGAGCGCTGGCAAACACTGTCATCAGGCAGCGGAATATTTGTATAGGGATCGAGCCCCTCCGCGAGACAACGCACCACCTGCAAAGCTTCACGTTCGGTCATGAAAAATCCTCCTCATTTTCAGTTCAGCATCGTTATCGACGCCCACCAAAAAAAGTTTCCTTCTTCGTCTCCCCCTTCCTCCCCCTCTT
>JAGRAW010000118.1 GCA_020434415.1 Bdellovibrionales bacterium | reverse complement strand
CCTTCCCCTTACTGCCGGAATGCGTGAACGTAGCGAGAAACAGACTTTCCCCGGTCATAAAGCGCTTACCGGCAGAGAGCAGCTTGTTGAACATGCCGCCGCCCGCAGCTGCGCCGAACTGGGAATCCATTTTGATAGCGCCGCTCATATACATCATTCCGCCGGCCTCGGACACGACGGTTTCGCCGGGATCGAGCAAGATTTCGACGAACTGAAGATCGTCTCCTAAAATGCGGTATTCTATTTCATGAGCCATCGGCTACTTCTCCAAGTGACGGTTCCTGATCAGGCGACGACCGGTGCGAATCAGCGCACCCTACGAAGCGCCGCAATGTCTTCTTTCAACAATTGTTTGATCTCGTTCAGTCCGTCTTCGATGCTCGCGCTGTTTGATGTCCATGACAGCGCCGCGATCTCCTCTCGGAGACGGTCGAGCGAGGTTCCGTTCGCCGTCACCAGGGGTTGCGGCGAATGCGAACCGCGGGAACGATCGAGGAGGTTCTTACGTTCCATGATCAGCCCTTGAATTGCTGCGAGCTCGGAGTGAAACTTCCGCTGTAGGTTCCTGGCAGTCGGGCTCGACGGCTCGGCACTCGGCTCAGACTGCTCGCTCGCCGCAACCTCCGGAGCGCTACTCGCCGACTCGATACGGTCCGTTGCTGCAGCGGTGGACGGTTGGGCCTGCTGTTCCGGAGCCGCACCTTCCGCATCCAACGCCGGTTGCTCCCTCGCAAGAGAAGCGCGCGAAGCCGCTTGCGCCCGGAGATCGTCGTTCTCCGCGGTGAGTCGAGACAGGAGACCACCTTGCGCGCTAAGCTCCGCAGCGAGACGCTCGTTCTCCTGTTGCTGCTTCGTCAACGACTCCTTGAGCGTCTGCACTTCTCTTCCGAGCGTATCAGCCTCGGCAACCTGTTCGACGTAATTTTCTCGCGTCGGGCCCTTCATCAACTCTTGCTGCAGGCGCTCGACTTGTGCCCACAGCGGGTTCGCAGGGGAATCATAGTCGCAACGCGCATCGAGTGGCTGCGCCGCAGAACGCTTCACCGCTTGTTCGCCGAGCTGCTGCTTGGTCTCTCGGAGTTCTCGCTCGAGGGTAGCAGTCTTCAGATACAGCGAGCTGACCAGCTCGTTACAATCCGGAGCTTCGGTATTTGAGGCTCGCGCCGGCGGTAACGGTTGTGCTGCCGCAGCATCTGCCGATGTCTTTCCCTCCTTCAGCCGTGAAATTATCCCATCTCGCTCGACAAGCTCTCCCTCGAGCTTACGCATCTCTCGGCGGAGCTCTTCGACGGTCACTTCCAGTTCTGCCATTTGGTCGACGAGTCTCAGGCCCTGGGCATCGATCCGATAGGCACGGCCATCGGCCAATCGACCATAGCGAGGCTGAGAGCCTCCTGAGGGATCGGCGACAGCCTCCGACGCCAGCGGTCCGGCCAAAAGGACGGCTAGCCCGAAAAGTCCGGCAAGAGAATAACAAAGATTGAGGAGGAGACCGCTCGAAACGGGGCGAACAGAAGGCTGCATTTCAAGAAACTCCATTAAGACGTAGCCGTTAGACTGGCGGCACTTACCCGAACCGCCTAGACCCGCAGGGGTAGTGGTCACTATGGGACGATGCAGTCGCAGAGGACAAGATGTTCATCGGAGTTTGGGGCCCCGGAAAACTCCAGCCCAAGTTGGCCTTAGACCGACGGGACGGCAATAGTTTAATAAACACAACAACAACTCACCCAACTACATAAGCCCTCGTCCGGGCAAACAACTACTTAGGCCCTTAACACTTTCTTTGGGCAGCCAAACATGCTATCTTCCCTCGACAATCGCACTGTCCGGAATTGCAGTCCGGAATCGCACTATCCGGACAAAGGAGGGCTCATGGAATCAACGATGGATGTATGGAAAGAGTTCAACGAGAACCCCATAACCCACAGTGCCGCGCATCACTTGCTTGCCATCCTCGAACTCACAAGAAAGCGGGGATATGCCCGAGTCACCGACGTGGCGAAGTTTCTTGAAATTACCACCGGCAGCGCCAGCACCAACCTGAAAAGCTTGAAGCAGAAGGGCTACGTCATCGAGGACGAAAACCGCTTCCTTATTCTTTCTGAAGCGGGCTTGGCGGTGGCCGAAGCAATTCTGAAACGACGGACTATCCTGGAACAGTTTTTTGTCGAAGTCCTTGGCGTGAGCCCGACGCAAGCAGAAATCGATGCCTGCAAGACCGAACATCTACTGAGCGCGGAGACAACCGCGAAGATGGTCGAGTTCCAAGAAAGACTTGGCTAGACCGATCGCGGTCGAGTGCGCAAAAACGGCGTTTTTTGCTTGCAGGACTTGAAAAAGTCCATGGAAGGACTTTTCCCGGCAATCTGCTCGACCGCTTGGCTCAGTCTATCAAGGCGCGTCGCTGCCGCCGATACTGAGCTGCACTCGCTCTTCTTCGAGTGTGATACCCACCGCTCCGAAATGCGGATCACGAAACGAAACTGCTGACGTCTCCGCAGGAACCTCCTGTTGATAGCGCTTTGCGTAGGCCTCGACGAAGGCTTTGAAAAACTGTTTTGCTTCCGCGCTATCATCCCAGCGTAGATGCCAAAGGAGCAGCGGCTTGGAACCGTCAGGCAGTTCGTAGAGCGCTAGGCGATCACCGCCCCAGCCCGCTGCCGCATCGCTCGCAACGCTCGGCGGCAGCCAAGTGCCAATCAGGACCGACAGGAGAAATTCACCCATGCGATCTTCAAACACCGGCTTGGCGTCGTCATACCCGGTGCCTGACGTGGGCACGGGGGTAGGAACCGCGACATAATCTACCTTCCCGGCCAGATACTTCTTCGGATGAAGAATTTCCTCGGTCGACGTCGGCAAGCGAGCGAAGGCCCGGTCGATTTCTTGGTATCGACCATGGCGCAGAAGCGAATGGGCAAAGTTGAGTCCGCTGACGTAGGGAAAGATCAACGTTGCCTGGAGCGCCGGAGGTGCCTGGTTGAGAGAGGCAGAGAGCATGGCGCCGGTGATGTTTTGAATCATGAACAGCGAAACGCTTTGCTCCTCGGCGATTGACGGTTGCCCTCCGAGCGAACGGGAGTAATCGAGCATCACGGCCGTTGCGTCACCTTCGATCAACGCAGAGCGCGCCATCAGCGAGTCGCTGTCCTGTTTCTCATGATCCACCAGCTTCTCGAGCTCGAAATGCTGGTCTTGCAGGGCGTGCGTCAGCTCATGAACCGCAATCGGCATTTGCATCGCTGCCGGCATCCAAGCCGCCATTGCGTAGTATTCGCGATCCGGATCGTAGTAGCCCCCCAATTGCTCCGTGTAGAGACGGATTAGTCCGTTAAGATAATCGTAGTCGTAAGGGAGCAGCCCGAGCATACGGTAGGTCGTGCCTTCGTGCTTGATCCGCTCTGCCGGAATCTTCTTCGAGATAGTCTCTCGCAGATACTGCTCGACTTCCTGCCGATCTTGCAGCTTGCACGGCACCGAGCGCATGATACTTAGCCCGCGAAGACGACTGGCGGATTCCATGGCTGTGGACGCAATCGTACAATCGGCGCCTTCCGCGGCTTGAGCGAGCGGCGTCAGGAATGCCGCAAAGACTAGAGCACAAAAGACTAGAGCACAGAGGAGCCCTCGCCAAACTTCACAGACTGCTGTCTTTCGCCGGAGTTGAAACATACTGTGCTCCTGTCAGTTCTGCTGACTCTTCTCTGCGGTGCCCCAGCCGTTCTCGTCCTGGGCAGCAGTACCGTTCAATGGTGCTTGGCTGCAGAACCGGAACCAGTGCCGTCCCGCGACACTTCCGTTCCGTCCGAAGCCCCTCGACTAATGGCTCGGCGCAGGCACCTCGGCTGAAGGCAACGATCCGCTGGGAGCCTGCTTGAAGGGGAGTTCCGTCTTGACCCCTAGATGCATCATTTTTGCGTGGCAGGCCGTAGCCTCGGATTCGGCCTTCTCAACTTCAGTTGCAAGACTACCCACCACTTCTCGTAGGGCCGCATTCTCGCTAGCCAATGCTCCGGCATGCTTCTCACTCTGCTCCGCGTAACGAACGGCCTGTTCGTCGGCTCTCCGTACGCGATTCAGCTCGAGTGCCTCTCCGGCATACGTGGGGCCGCAGGCTGCCGTAAAAAAAAGACAACTGCTCCACAAAAGTCCCATTCTGAGCGAGGACCTCGAGCTTCCGCCGGAAGAACGACGAGCAGGCTTCATCGGCGCTAAGCTCTCGAGACCGGAACGGAACTTTATCAGGAAGCTGAAGCGCACCGCCCGATCGCGATTACCGGCGGCTGCTGGAGATGAGCGTAGTATTTGCATGTCCGGAAGAGACCCCTAAATTCTCGTAGTGTCGGCGCCTCATTCTGTCAGCAACCCGGTTTGCTAACAACCGCACGAGACGGTATCTTTGTTCGTTTCGGTGAGCGAAAACGCTCGTCATTATTTCACCAGCAATTCCACCACGCAAGATGCCCAAGCCAACCGCGTCTCGACGGGCTAAGTCTCGGGGAGGCCTCTCTCATGGGAGCGCAATTGCCGCCTCGCCGCTTTCGAACGATCCAGCGGAGGTTGCGCGGGAGCTTGCTCTCACCGGCGTTCGTGAGAACAACCTGAAAGAACTCAATCTTACTCTGCAGCATGACAAGTTTACCGTCATCACAGGGGTGTCCGGCTCCGGAAAGTCGACCTTAGCGTTCGATACCATCTATGCCGAGGGCGGGCGCCGCTACATTGAAACCTTCAGTCCGTATACACGGCAGTTCCTAGACCGTCTCCACCGACCCGACCTCGACACGATAACCGGAGTACGTCCGGCACTCGCGCTCGAACAGCGAAACCGCACCACCTCGTCGCGGTCGACGGTGGGAACCGTGACAGAGATAAACGACTACCTGAAGATCATTTGGTCGCACCTGGCGGTACTTACCTGCCCGACCTGTGCTGCCGAAGTTCGCAAGGACACACCGGGACGAATCGCAGACCTACTCCTCGGAGACGCGGAGTGCGCCGGTGCCGGAGTGCTCCTGATTTGTTTTCCGGTTCGGACATCAGGAGCCGCAAGCGGGGAATCACTTGCTGCCGCGCTTCAAGCTCAAGGTTTTCTTCGCTACATTCCCGCCAAAAGCAGCGAAGCGAAGCGTCTTGACGAGCTTGGTTCAGAAGCAGCGATCGGAGACGAACTGCTGGTTGTCGTCGACCGCGTATCGCTGAAAGGCTACGACAATGGCCGAAGGCTTCAGGTTCGCGAACGGATCGTGCAGAGCATGACTCAAGCGTTTGCCTTCGGCCACGGACGTCTCGCAGTCATAGCACCAAACGCTGTTGTCGCTGCAAGCCCTGTTGTCGCTGCGGACCCTGTCGTACCTGCGGACCGGGGCTCAGGCTCTACGACAAGCAATCGGTTTGAACTGCGCTTCTCTGAAGGTCTCTACTGTAATACCTGCAACACCGAATTCCACTCCCCTCGACCCTCCCTTTTTTCGTTCAATAGTCCGCTGGGAGCCTGCGGCCAGTGCCATGGCTTCGGCAAAACGCTCGAGCTCGATGTCGACAGCATTGTCCCGGACCCGCGAAAAAGCATTAGCGAGGGCGCAATCGTCTGCTGGGACACCGAAGCGACCACGGGACTCGCACGCCGACTGAAGCAGTTCTGTACCGACCAGGGAATCGACATTTCCCTGCCGTGGAAAAAGCTCAAGAAGCGCGAACAAGAGCTCATCCTGCAGGGCGACGGGAAGAAGAAGGGCTTCGCCGGCGTCTTCGGTTGGTTCGAAAAGCTGCAACAAAAGCGGCACAAGATGCATGTTCGAGTACTGCTCTCTCGCTATCGCCATGAGGTGCAGTGCGCGAGCTGTCAGGGCACCCGCCTGACGCCGGATGCCCTACTGTATCAGGTGAGCGGCATGACCCTCCCGGCGGTTTGGAAGATGCCGCTCAAGCGACTCCTGCCGTTTTTAGAAGGCCTCGCCGACGAACACGCCGGCAGTTTGGTAACGGAAGTCGCCCTCGAGGAAGTCATCGGCCGTATTCGCTATCTGGTGGAGATCGGCCTCGACTATTTGACGCTTGATCGCCAGTCACGCACTCTTTCCGGCGGTGAGAGCCAGCGAGTGAATCTTACCTCCATTCTCGGCGCTCGCTTGGTCAACACGATGTTGGTCCTTGATGAACCGACCATCGGGCTTCATCCAAGAGACACCCGCCGCCTGCTTCAGACACTGATCACGCTTCGCGATCGCGGCAACACCGTCCTGGTAGTCGAGCACGATCCGGAAGTAATTCAAGCGGCAGACGCCGTGCTCGATCTCGGTCCCGGCTCCGGTGCCGCCGGCGGCTCGATTGTGTATCAAGGCCCGGTGAGTGGGCTTTCTGCATGCGGTGACTCGCTCACCGGTCGGTATTTTGCCTCGACACTACCCCCGGTCGCCAAAGCCGCGCGCTCCCGATCGGATAATACCATCGAGATCGTCGGCGCCACAGCGCATAACCTGCAAGATATCTCTGTGACCATCCCGCTCGAACAGCTCGTCATCCTCACCGGCGTAAGCGGCTCAGGAAAATCCACGCTGGTGAACCGCTGCCTCTACGAGCCCTATCGAAAGATGCAACGCGGCATCAGCCCGGCAGCGCTTCGCCGCGGACCGGATGCCGCGCTTCGCGAACTTCGCGGGACGCAACACGTCGACGACATAGTGCTGATCGATCAACAGCCAATCGGAAAATCGCCTCGTTCGAATCCGGCAACCTATACCAAGGCCTGGGACTATGTCCGAGAGTGTCTCGCCGCCACACCTGCAGCCGAACGCCTCGGCCTGACGAAGTCGTCCTTCTCCTTCAATGTCGACGGCGGCCGGTGCCCCAACTGCAAAGGCGCAGGCCAAGTTAAGGTCGAAATGCAGTTTCTGGCTGATGTCCACGTCGAGTGCGAAGTTTGCGGCGGAAGTCGGTTTCAAGACCAGGTGCTACAAGTACGCCTTGGGGAAAAGAATGTGCTCGACATTCTCCAAATGAGCTTGAGCGAAGCCGCTACGTTCTTCCCACAACACGTCGACAAGCACCCGGCTGAACAGATTATCCGGGCAGTCGAGCCCCTCATCGACTTAGGGTTGGGGTATTTGCGTCTGGGACATCCCCTCAATACGGTCTCCGGCGGTGAAGCACAGCGCATCAAGCTGGCATCGTACATGACACCGAATGTCACGGAACGTTGCCTGTTTCTCCTCGATGAACCCACGACAGGACTGCATCCGTTCAACATCAACGACCTGCTGACGACCTTCGAGAAGTTACTGGCGCGAGGACATTCAATCCTCTGCATCGAGCACAATCCGGATGTCATCGCTTTTGCCGACCATATCATCGACCTCGGCCCCGAGGGTGGCGACGCGGGCGGGCGTCTTGTCGCTGAAGGCACGCCTGAAGAGATACGGAAACGTTCTTCACGACTACCCGAGTCCCATACCGCACAGCTTCTCGCCGCCAAAGCACGAGCGCCTCGACCTTCGCCAAAGCACGCCAAGCTCGCAGCTCGACAAAAGGTGAAAGCATCAAGCAACCCCGAGATCGAGATCATCCATGCCCGTCAGCACAATCTGAGAGATGTCTCGGTCGGGGTGCCGCACAATCGAATGACCGTTGTCACCGGCGTCTCCGGCTCAGGGAAATCAACGCTCGCCTTCGACGTTCTTTTTGCGGAAGGCCAGCGACGCTACATTGATTGCCTATCTCCTTACGCACGTCAGTACATCAAGCAACTGAACCGTGCAGATGTGGACCGCATCAACTTTATCCCGCCGACGATCGCTGTCTCACAAAAAACGGCGCCGCCGATGGGCGTCAGTACCATAGCGACGACCACTGAGCTCTACCAGTACCTTCGCTTGCTCTACTCCAAGCTTGGCACCCAGCACTGCATCGAGGACGACACGCCAATCAGTAGTCTGTCTGTCGAGTCGATCACGCAGCGCATCGCCCAGCAGTTCGGCAAGGAACGCATTTTCTTATTCGCCCCGGTGGTCAGTGGTCGCAAGGGGTATTACACCGATGTGTTCAATCGGGCTTTAAAAGCGGAGATCCACCAGGCGCGAATCGACGGCAAAGTGGTCACACTGCATCCGGAGTTACGTCTGGAACGCCACAAACTGCACTGGATCTCCCTTGCGGTCGGTTCTCTCAAACAGCCAAAAGTCGGAGACGGGTTACTCCAGGCGGCAGTCGAGCAAGCGCTACTGCTCGGACACGGCGTCGTCGAGGTATTTGCCGGCGCGGTCGAAGGAGAACCGCATCTGTTCAGCACTGAACGAGTGTGCCCCTGCTGCGGCAGAGGCTACCGTGAGCTTGACCCCCAAGATTTCTCGTTTCGAAGTGCTCGCGGAGTGTGTGCGACGTGCGGAGGCCGCGGAAAAGTCTCGCATCGCGGCGTGGACCGAATCTGTCCCGACTGCGAAGGCGCACGCATCGGCGCTATCGGGCGTCACGTACTACTCGAAGGAAAGCGCATCGATGAGTTGACGCAGATGACCGCTCCCGCATTGCTCGAATACCTGGACGCGCTCCACCTTCCTCCGCGTCTAGACCCGGTGCTACAGCCTATTTTGCACGAACTGAAAAGTCGTTTGTCGGTGATTATCAGCGTGGGGCTCGACTACCTCCAATTGGATCGCGACGCGTTCAGCATTTCCGGCGGCGAGGCACAGCGACTTCGACTGGCGAAGACTCTCGGGTCACCGCTCAGCGGGGTCTGTTACGTGCTCGACGAGCCCTCCATCGGCCTACATCCGCAAGATCAGACGCAGCTGATGACTACCTTGACTGCGCTGCGGGACGCCGGAAATACCGTCGTCGTGGTCGAGCATGACGAAGACACCATTCGCCAGGCCGACTACATCATCGATGTCGGACCTCGCGGTGGTGCACAGGGTGGAGAAATCGTGGTTGCCGGAGCACTGGCCGCCGTCGAGCAACATCCGAGGTCGCTTACAGGACTTGCCCTGCGTGAGCGCAGCGCAGCTTCAGCGCAACCACTTGGCGATGCAGCACCGAAAGATCCTACGGAATACATCATTCTGCGCGGCGCCGAGACGAACAATCTGGCATCCGTCACAGCACGATTTCCGCGCAACAGATTATCGGTGGTCGTGGGAGTCTCCGGCTCGGGAAAGAGCTCGTTGGTGCACGGCACTTTAGTACCGGCGGTCGTCGAGGAGTTCGAAGGCGCCCGTGAACGGGAGAAGTACTACCAGCGCACCTGGGAGAGCATCGAACAACTGGATACCCTCGAACGGCTAATCGAGATCGATCAAACACCGGTCGGTCGAACCTCATCATCGATTCCAGCTTCCTACATCGGTATCTTCGACGAGATTCGAAAGATTTACGCGATGCTCCCGGAAGCGAAGACGAAGGGTTGGAGCGCAAGCCACTTCTCGTTCAACAGCGGCAAAGGACGGTGCGAGGTCTGCGAGGGGAAAGGAGTCTTGAAGGTGCCGATGAGCTTTCTGCCCGATGCGACCACTCCCTGTGACGCTTGCCGCACCCTCCGGTACAACGAGGAGACCCTCGCTGTGCAATACCAGGGGCTGTCAATCGGTGAGTTGCTGCAGAAAACTTTCGCTGAAGCTCGTGTCATTCTGAGCAATCACCGCAAAATCTGCCGCTCACTTGATTACGTCTTGGAGCTTGGACTCGAATACCTGACGCTGGGGCAACCGACCCATACTCTCTCCGGCGGGGAGGCGCAGCGCCTGAAAATTTCCCGGGAACTCGGACAGCGGGAAGCTACCAACACCCTCTACATTCTCGATGAGCCGACCACCGGTCTACACATGGTCGACGTCGGAAAGCTTTGTTCGGTCCTCCGCAAGCTCGTAGCGAAGGGCAACACCGTGGTGGTCATCGAACACAATCTTGACCTGATACGAAGCGCCGACTATTTGCTGGAAATGGGGCCGGGTCCCGGCACTGCCGGAGGAAAACTCCTTTTCGAAGGAACTCCTGCGGCGCTGGCGAAATACAAGGGCCACTCCCCGACGAAGCCTTTTCTTTGTTCGACATCGACGGTCGGTCCCAAAGCCGGTCGCAGAAAGTCGCTAAGCCCTGTCGCTATGGAAATACGAAGGTCGCAAGTAGGTTGAGTTGCGAGGGAAAGCGCAAGACGACTGCGGCAATTCTAACGACTTTAGAGCTTATCATCGATAAGCTCTTAGTAGATTGCTGAAAAAGCTTGTCCGTGGCCTTCTTCTGTTCCCAGTTAGAAGCGAGTCCGACTGGAAGTCGATG
>JAGRAW010000117.1 GCA_020434415.1 Bdellovibrionales bacterium | reverse complement strand
AGAAGGGAGCAGATCCAAACTACTTTCCCTGCTGCAACTCCTGCTCCGAAATGAAGCGTCCTCCGGCCACTCCCAGATCAGAGCATGGGACAATCGCTCTTTTCATTCTGCATCTGGGGGGTCTATATGAACGCATCGACAGCAACAGTCGAGACTAGCGGTATCTTTCAAGAACTTGTCCTGGAGCATCGGGACTTGGCTCGTCGCTTCGCCCAGAACCTTCTACGTCGCTGGGGCATGCGATTGGATACCGATGACCTCCACGGCATTGTCGACCTAGCACTCTGCGAGGCCGCCGAGCGCTTCGATCCGGCAAAAGGCGCGCAGTTTCAGACGTTTCTCTTCTATTACATCCGCGGACATCTAACTCAAACCGCTCGAACCAGCGTCAGAGCTCAGCGTCTGAAGAGCACGATCTATACCAGCATCTCTCACTTTTCGGTAAGCGGAACCAAGGCGGGTGAAAGCGATTTTGACGGGCCAATCGCCTGCAACGAAGTATGCGACCAGTCGGTCAAGACTCCTGAAGATGCTGCCTTGAGCCGTGCCGCCTCGGCTCAGCTCGAAGCCGCCGTCGCAGCCCTGGATGAGCTGCATCGGAAAGTGCTGCACCTGCGCTGTTTCGAGAACAAAAGTCACGCGGAAACAGCCAAGCTGATGGGAGTGACCCGTAAGACGGTACTACGCCTGGAAAGTGAAGCGGTTTCCGAACTGAGAGCGAGGATGTTGGGAGCCCCATCCGGACCAGGCTGCACCGGGCCTACTGCTCGTAAGCCTACCCGGACACTCCGGCAACGTCCCAGAGCGGCTTTTACATTTTCTCTGGGGCGTCTCGCCGTCAAAGCGGCGTGCTGAAACAGTTTAACCGGATGGTTGCCCGCCTCGCCTTCCCTCGGCGGTTACTTGGCCGGTGGAGCGAACTAGAACGGTTTTGCTCTAGCGCACAAGACGCAGGAGAATCCTGATTGCCATCTTCTTGAAGACGTCAACAAGCTCTTCGGGATCAGCTGTCGGTTGGTAGACTCCTTCCTGGTTCTGACCACTCTGGTGACGCTGTTGGTAGGTTTGATACCCTGAATAGGTAAACTCCGGAAAGCTCGCGCCGCCGGCAGCAACCGGCAACTGATGAGCGAAGACAGAGTCCTCGGCCAGGCGGCTTAGGAACACGTCTTTTCGCAAGACAGTGTCGCCGATATTCTGATACGGGTCAGCCGCGATGCCGCCGGGAGCACCAAGCCCGATGACGAACAGGGTGCCGCGCTGTTCCCGCAGAAAATCAGCAGTTTCGATCGCGCAGTTATAGTACTGCTCTCGCCAATGCGAATAGTCACGGGTGGTACCGTATTCGCGGCCATACACTTCATCGGGCGCATACGGACGATGCGCAGCCAGACTACCGATGCAACCGGAGAAAAGCGACGACAGCGTCTCAGCCTGTGATTGCAACGCCCCCCCCGGACTGGAGCAGTCCGGCACACTACCGAGGGGCGGCACCATGTCGCTGCGGTTAATCGGCAGACGACCGCTCATCACCAGAGGGCTTGGCACAGCCCATGACCGAGGTGCTGCTCCCCCACTGCCCGGATCCAGCCACTGCACCGTGTAGCTCTGATAATCGAAATCAGCCATCGGAGCGTTGGCGTTGCGGTTGATGGGCAAGTTTTGATTTTCGGCAAGCAAGAGCCGCCCTGCGGTGGGAGCTCCGTCCGAGAATACGACATACGACACTTCTGAATTGAGCGCAGGCGCGTCCGGCCTCGTCAGCTGTACGCGTGCCGCCTCTTCGTACGCTCTCAGCAAACCGTCGCAGATATTGGTATTGCTCGCCGGAGAGAAATTGGCCAGTGCTTGCTCAAAATTCGCCCGGTCGAAGCCATACGAGGCAGGAACATTTCTTTGATTTCGAGGACGATACAAAACAGCCTGCCCACCAGCCCCGTAGTCATCGTCAAGGCTCGCCGCGATGTTGAAAGGCACGATGCTTATACGATCGATATTGCTGTCGAACTGATCGACGAAAGTCATTACCGACTCTTTCAGCAGGTCCACTTTGGTGCGGACGCCAAGCTCGGCCGCTTCCTCTTCACAGCTACCTCGACGCCGTGGACTGAGACAGTCGCACGCACCCTGGCTCGGACATGCCATCGAGTTGGAAACATCGAGTATCAGAGAAACAGTACCTGCCGACCGCTCCGATGTCGCTTGCACCGCGGTCGCACCCATTCGGGTGCTGCTCACGGCATTTCCCATCCCAAAGACATCGAACGGAACCAGATGGATAAACAGATGAGGGATATCGGCCGTAACCTGCACATTGAGTCGGTACAGCTTCTCCCCATCCTGTGTCTGATCCACTTCATAGTAGTCGGCGGTAATATCTCGGACGGGATCGACGGCAATTGCATTGTTGGAAAGATTCTCGATCACGATTTGTCGAGCGCGATCAACGACAAACTGCCGTACCTGGGACTCGTCGAACCCTCTCAAGAGTTCACTACGATGGATGGTAATGCCAATCCCGGATAACGCTGCAACATCGGCAGCCTTCTGCATTCGTAACCGAGCGCGGTAGAGATTTCCGGCGTCGATCGCTAGGCCGCTCGCAGCAAGCAGTGCAAAGAGAATGAACAAAGCGATGATCAAGACCGCGCCCCGGTCATCGCCGATATCACTCAGCCTACGGTCGTCACAGTACCTACAAAATGGCGATCTCATAGAAGACCTCCGGATTGTAGGGGAACAATGGCACCAAAGGCTCATAGGGAATGAACACCTCGCTCACAATCAGCACGCCGCTACGACAGACCGCTTGGCGGTCAATCTCGCCCTGCGAACGATCCTGCTCATCTTGCTGTGAGCGTTCATCTCCGATGAAGCGTACCTTCGTCTGATGAGCGCCGACTCCAACGATCGCGACCTGCTGAATTTCTCCGGTGCAGTCCTCGTTCTCGGCAGGATAACGATACATGCTCAGTAGCACATTTGCCCCAGGAAAAACGTTATTACCGAAGTCATCGACCGTTTCTCGCACCGTCTGAAGACACTGATTCGCGGCGATGACATCGCGCTCCGCTGAACACATGCGGTAGGCGATGCTTGCGCCCTCGCGCGCCAGCATTGTTGCGACTTCCGTGTATTTGAAGGAACGGCTAAACTCCAGTCCAGCAATGGCAACTAGCAGCAAGAGGGGGACGATTATTGCGAACTCCGCAACAATTGCACCGCGCGCGCAAGAGGATTGAGTATTCACGAGCGCCACCGTTCATTGCGTCCCATCGCAATGCCCTGCACCACAATGGAACCCCAAAATAACACTCGAGTCGGTCGGTTCACTTCAAGTTTAACGGTGGCTCCGGGTATCCCAGCGGTAGTCGGGCAGCGAACTGCCGGTACACATTCAATCGAAATCTGTTCGGGTTGTATAGAAACGAGTAACTCCTGGGAGATCTCGAGAAACGACTGGGTAATGTATGACTCAAAAGGTGTTGCAGAGGCTGTATGTGGCGGCACAGCGAATACCTCCGGTCCGACGCTCGCCTGCCGTAACACGCGCGCTGCCGTGAACTGCGTTGTAAGCGCAACATAACTCACCCAGAGAAGCTCGATTGCCAATAGTGACGTTATCAGGAGCACGGGAAAAACGACTGCCGCTTCAATCAGCATCGCTCCGCGTTCTCTTCGGTTGGTTCCCGATGGTACGGCGTCGAGCGCCGCTTGCCCCTCGTTCTGCAGCCCCAGCGCTCCGGTATCGCCGCAGAGCGGCCTACCGGAGCGGCGCCGAAGTAGAGCGATTACCGACAACAGGACCAATGGTTTTACTCCTGTGCTAAGCAATTCAGCGGTCTTTGGGTCTCGCCGGTAGTCGTGGGCTGTCGAATGTCGGCCTAGAGTAGAGATAAAAGCATGTAGTCGATCGGAAGGTCTATGCCCATTTTTCGGACTGAGGCCCAGAACGACAGGTAAAGCGAAATCGATCGCGCCCTTTAGACGGTCCGAAAGTTCCGGACACTCGTTTTCCGCGTTCTGCTGAGGTTTCTCTTGCACCACCTGCCCCTGGATTCGGTATACTGTCGCTTGGTTCTGTTTTGGCAGTTGTAAACGAGTCCCCGCGCAGTAATGGCCTGCAACTTATTGGCGCATCTTGGTGCGTCTCGTCACGTCTTAACCTCGAGCAACCGTAACATCGTACCTCGAACCACTATGAACGATGGAAAGCGAGACATGTCTAACGAGCAACGAGTGCTGATAGTCGAGGATGACCCCGAAATAGTAGGTGTGGTCCGTGAAGAGGTTGAAAGCCTGGGGTACCAGCTCGAGCACGCCGCAAACGGTGAGCTTGGTCTGTCGATGGCGCTCGCAAAACGATATTTGCTCATCATCCTCGATGTACGCCTCCCGCGGCTCGGAGGCCTCGAGGTCTGCAAGAAGATTCGAGAACAAGATTCCCTCGTGCCGGTCATGATCCTTTCCGGAGAAGCCGAGGACGCTGATGTCGTCCTTGGCCTTTCCTTAGGCGCGGACGATTATCTCACCAAACCCTTCAGCACAGCTCAGTTGCGCGTCAGAATCGCGGCGCTCCTTCGCCGACTCAAAGCCTATGGTGAAGCATTTTCGAACGAAGTGAGTGAGACACTCCATTTCGGGCCGCTCACGATCGACCTAAGAGCTCAAGTCGCGATGAAAGGAGGTGTCGAGCTGGAGCTGACAAAAACCGAGTTCCACGTGCTGGCTTGGTTGGCCAAAGATCCCGGAAGGGTGTTCACACGAGACGAACTGCTCTGTGACGTCTTGGGTTATAGCATCGCGGGCCACGGGCCCAGCATTACACCACACATCAGCCGCCTGCGCTCGAAGATAGAAGAGGATCCGGCGAATCCTCGGTTTGTATTGACGGTTCGCGGCATCGGATACCGGTTCGTTCGACCGGATGAACTTACAGGCACTGATTCCGAGTGAAAGGGAGCAATTTGCTGCTTTCACCGATGCTCGGGCAGCTCCTCACCAATTCAAGCAGGGGCCATTACCCATACCGTCTCAATACGGCTACGATGACACCGCTCGCCGATGGGCCTGACGCAGCGAAGCTTTCTGCACTCCAGGCAGCGGTCGGCGGCGACGGAGCGTCCGAGATTGGGTAGGACCCTGCTGGAGTCCAAATACCGTGCCGGGTAGACCACCAAGCTCCCGGTTGGATTCGCTGATGCCCATGCCCGTGCGAAGCTGCCGAACAGCAGCCGCAGCCCTCGTCTTGACTTCTGCGCGACTTAAAGCTAACGACTGCATGATACTCTGCATTGGCCGGCCTTCGAAGTAGATCAGACGAATGAGATGCTGTTGCTCTTCCGTCAATGCTCCCAGCGCCAAGCGGAGCGCCTCGCTCATCTGAGAGCGCTCTACGGCGTCCTCCGGTGTGATGCTTCCGACCAACGACGCCCATTCGCTACTGATCTCTCCGCTCTCCCCCTGCTGGTGAGTCGTTCCTCCATTCGACGCCTGCACATGGCGCACGCTGAGTAGGCACGTCTCGCGCAAGCGCCGCATTTCAACATGTTCCCGCACCAGCCCAATGAGCTCACCACGAACGAAATGAAAGAGAAAACTGGTAAACGTAGTACCTCGCTGCGGATCGTAAGATGCCGCTGCTTGGCAGATCGCCACATCGACCACGCCTTCCAGCTCCTCCCCATCCACCCGACTGCCCCACCGCCGTAGTATTGAGCGAGACATACGCAGTGCGCTCGTTCGATGAGTCAGTACCAGCTTTTGCATCGCTCGCACTGACTCTGCCCGCTCCACTGCCTCTACCCTTGCTACCGCTTTTTCTTCACCTTCTTCGATCTCTATCGTACCCATACTGCACTCCACTGCTCCGTCCTACGTCCCGTTGCCGATGCGGCCTTTCCTACTCTCCTTCTCTAAAACGTCTTCGAAAACGACTCGACCAGGGTAAAAGGATTCTCCCCCATGACATCAGAAAACGCCTCGGCAATGCGATCTCGGCTGTCTCGACCGGAAGGATCGCACTTCAGTCGTCCGCTCCCGTCGGCCCAAGGACAAACCTCGCGCGAGTACGCCTTGCAGTTAGCCGAATGCACTCCTTCGACGCAGCAAAGCGTTTCACCCATCTTCACCTTGTGCGTTTCGAGGAGCTCTGCCAGCTCATCCTCCACGTTGAGGCACTCCTCGTCCTCATCACGACAACAATCGGTGTTCGGAAGCCATTTCCCGCCCGTCTTTCGCGCCTGGTAGTAGAGATGATTGGGCGTATGGAAGGGGGCGCCCGAAGCGGTGGGAAACACGGCAGGCCGAGTCATGTGGTCAACCATTTCCAAGGGATACGGCTGATTTTGCCGCGCACCAGCGTCATCGAGTACGCCGTCATCTCCTCGTCGCAACAATATGTGTGGCTCGACATAGTCTCCGGAAAGCATCACGTGGAGCTTAATCTCATTAGTCGCAAGGGTATCTGCGATTCTCGATATGTCCTCGAGGCATCGGCCAATGAAGTTGGCATTGTAGGTCCGAAGCTCATGGTTCTGAGCAAAGAAACACTGCATCGGAGTGCCGCGAAAATCGATGGGGTGTTGAACGCAGTTGCATAACCCATCGGTAACTAACACGATAAACTTGTCCGCCGGACCATCTCGTTCGGCATCCGCAAGCATTTGGAGGGCTTCCCGGAGCGCCTCCTGCACATCGGTCATCGCGGGCAATCGAATCGTCCCCGCGTGAGATCCTCCGTAGTAACGCGGGAAGAGGTACTGCTCCAAAAACGTGGCGTGGTCTGCCAGGCCTGTTCGCCCGTCCACATCCGTAGCGCTGTAGAAATCGCGAAACTTCGCTTCGCTCATGCTGGGATTGACCAACGGCAAGGTACGCTGAGGCAGCACTTCGTCATCGAATCCGACGATCCCCACCAAGTCGGAAGGCACACTGCGGATTCGGAACGCATCGAGCGCCGAATGAAGTCCGGACAAGATATCGGTCAGCGGTTGCGGGAGCGTATTGTTGTCTACAGCAAAACTTACGGACTCTACAACGCTGCCAGCCTCGTCGCGCACAGGAACGGTGCGACAGACATATTCGTCCTTGGCATGATACTGAGCATCTCCCGCAGCAGTTGCGACTCGGGTGTCCGGGAGACGGTTGAACACATCCTGATCAGCATCACGATGCGGAATGAGTTTTGACTTCCAATCCGGATCGTCACAACCGGCATCTTCGACCTGAAACGCGAATTCTGCGGGTGTTGCGCCCTCGCCCAGTCCACGATGGGTATCTCTGGTTATCGAACGAGAGAGGTCAAGCAGGAAGACACCGCGTCGCGGGATAAGAGAGGCTGTCGCTGTAATGCGAAAAGGGCGATGCGACTCTGGAGCCAAACCACTGAAAATCACTCGTAGCGGTGACTCGGGATGCACGTTGAATTCAACGCGTATCGCATTCGCCTTCGACGAATTCGGAACGGTTTCGAAGCAAGGCCCGTCAGTTGTCGGCTCGTCGCAGCGGGATGGATCCAGGGGGGTGGTAAAGTGCCAAATCCCGGGAACCACCTGGCCATTTGCGCCGTTCTGTCCGGGAACGCCTAGATCGTCTGTGGGTAGTGTTCGATCGGACAGATAGCTCGTCGTGTACAGTTGAGGCAGTTCTCGCTGGATCAACTGCCGCGCCCGGTCACGAGCACTTCGCAGCGCCAAGTCAGGCGAAGCGACTACATTCGCACCTGCTGCGGCACTGCTGCTTAGCTCTTCCAGATAACGCTCGAGCGACGCCAGCGCCGCTTGCTCCGCCACTCTCCGATACTTGGCATGTTGCGTTTCATACATCGAAAGGTCGATCGCCAACGCCGCAAGAACGATAATGACATTCAGCAAGAGGGCGAAAAGAATGAGTACTGCGCCAGCATCATCCGGGATTTTCTCTCGCCTTGCTTCGCAAGCGATTACTTGAGCCGCCATCTCAACCTCCTACGTGAACTCTGCTATAGCTAATCAGCAAGCTCTGACATCAGCCGGGAATGTACCGCGGCGGGGGCGGAGGTGGAGCAGGGCGAGAGGCACCTTGGGTGCCGGTAGTCGGTACCGAATTATACACAGGCGGGGGCGGCAGTACGCGAGGCTCCGGAAGACCAAGCCGAGCATCGCCCGAGCCCCGCGCACCTTGCTCCATCCAAGCAAGGGCGCGTGCTGTCGTAGTCAATCGACCGAACAGCAGGGTATCGACGGTCGCGTGCGCTTCGGCGACGATGGGATGCCGACGCAGCATTTGGGTGTTTCCTAACCCGCCGGCGAGGCCAAATTCGACACAATTGTCGCGCGGACATGTCGGATGCTCGACGACAGTGCGTTCATAGCCGCCATCCCTTTTCCGGCTCACCCGCTCGACGCTCTGTCCCGGAAGCAGCAACACCACGTGATGCGGTGTCGGAGCGGGGTCATCAACAAGTCGGTATGACGAAAGCACCGCAGGTGCATCAGAGTCCGCAGGATGTGCTGTGGTCAAGGCAAGCTCTTCCGCACGCAAGAGAATAGCTTCTCGTTTGCTTAAGAACCGATCTTCAGCAGCCTGGTCTGTGACCGCTGCCCACTGCCGCACGTCAAACCGAAGATCGGTGGCAACTTTCGCATCGGACACCGCATTCTCCGTTGCCTTATCGAGCACATGCTGAATAAGCAACACGCGGCCGACATCGATAATTGCAAAGATGAACGCTGCGACCACGCCGATGACGAGCGCAAATTCAAGCAGCATTGCACCGTCTTCCTTCTGCCCTCGGGCGCGGTTTGCCAAGTTCATGATACCTCCTGACAGGCGGCGGCCGGTAGATAGGACGAGGTTTGCTCGACGTTCATCCGGATGCCCCGATACAGCGTCAGAATGCTGCGATACGTACCCGCGATTTCGACTCGTACCAAGTCCTCAGCCGGATCGCAGGCCGTCTGCACCTCAACGTTGTCGAGCTGCGCGTCGGTGCGCATTGCCCGAATGACCTCGAACGCTCGCGCCTGCACCTCTTGATGCGAGACAGGAAGCTGCTGCTGACTCCCGGCGGAGTAAACTCCTTCCGTCAGGTCAGGAGTCCGAGCCGCAAGCCGCACGGCTTCATTCGAAGCGTTTACCAGCAAGAAGTAGTTCGAAGCAGCCCGCCCGATGTCGAGTATGCCGGTAAAGAAGATGATCAAAACCCCCAGCGCCAACGCGGCCTCGAGAAACACCGACCCGCGCTCCTCGCAACCACACCATCTTGCTCTGTTCGTAGAACCCCCCTCCCCCCACCATGCTGATAATGCCTTCGCCATAGAACCTCATTGCCGAATGCTTCTGCAGGCAGTACGTGCCGAACACAATAGCGGTATGCAGAGGAACCGTTGTGGGACAGATAACGAATTATTGCGATTTGATTCTAAGTGGACCGTCTACTGTGCGATCCTGTTCACTTTAGGCGCGGAGGTTGCTGAGCGTCATCCGATGGCGGCCGCGCAGGGAGCGTGAAGCTGAAGTCCGTTCCTTCTCCGCAACGCGATTCGACACGAATCTCCCCGCCGTGGAGCTCTACGATCTGTTTAACAATCGCTAAACCGAGGCCGGACCCGTCCGGCTCGTGATGCTCCTGCCGGGACTGTCGCGCCTCCCCGCGGTAGAACCGGTCGAAGATATGAGGGAGATCTTCTGCAGGTATGCCGGGCCCATCGTCTCGGACTGAAACCGCCACCGAAGTTTCACTCGCTGCGAGAACCACCGAGACGAACCCTCCTTGAGGCCGGTGGTATTTGATGGCATTGCCGATAAGATTGGCAAGCACTCGCTCAACAAGACGCAGATCTGCGTAGACCCAAATCTGCTCCTCAGGATAATCGCAGCGCAGGACAACGTGCCGGGCCTCAGCCTGGGCCGTGAAGCGAGGGAAGAGATCCTGCTCAATCAGCTCGGTGATGCTGAAGCGTTCCGGAGAGAGCGGGGCATCACGGGCTTCCAGCTTGGCGAGTTCAAACAGCGCGCCAATCATCTCTCGCAGACGCGCGACCGAGCGGGCGATTGCGTGTACGCGGTGATGGATCGACGCATGTGCCGACTCCGCGGTTTCGCGTAAGAGTCTCTCGATATTGGCGTCGACTGACGTAAGCGGCCCAGAAAGGTCGTGCGACACGGTAGCCACAAGTTGTGCTCTTGTCCGTTCGCTCCGCTCCAGCGCTTGAATGTTCTGCCTAAGCGATTGCGTCATAGCATTGATTTCTGTGGCGAGTAGTCCTATTTCATCCTCCCCCGCTACCGGTATCCGAGCGTCA
>JAGRAW010000116.1 GCA_020434415.1 Bdellovibrionales bacterium | reverse complement strand
CAAGGAGGGCGAACAAGACTTCAGAACGCAGCTGCTACGAGTCAAAGCAGCCAATCCGGATGCGCTGTTTCTCAACGCTGCAGCGGTTGACACGCTAGGGGCATTGGTAAAGCAAATCTCTGAACTTCAGCTCAAGCTCCCATTATATAGCTTTGCGTACGCTGCCGCGGATTCATTTAGTGAAAACTTCGGATCCTATGCGAAAGGACTCGTCTACGTCGGACCTCCCGATCTGGCGGACGGAAGCGAGCAAGTCGGCGGGCTGCTCCGCGAGTTCCAGACAGACTATGGCAAGTCGCCCAACGTCCCCTTCGTAGCGGCAACTGCTTTTGACGGTGCCACTGCGCTGGTCTCTGCGATCGATGCCTCGCGCGACAGCTCACAGGAAGTCCTTGACAGGCTAAACACCTACGATGAAGAAGGCGTCCTCGGCAGAATCCGCTTCGACTCGGATGGTGAGATCGAAGGGCTGCATTATGTAGTCCGGCAAATCCCGTAGCGCCCTCGTGGGTTCAGGTGAAGAGGGTCGGGGTGCATGGAAAGAACTTACGCACGACAAGCGCTGCATACCGCGCCGAACCGGGAGCATTCGACTCAAAATGCAATGTGGAACCGACCTCGCGAATCTAGTCGACCGAGCCAAAGAACTACTCAGCAAGTTGGAGTATATAAACGTCGCCACCGTTTCTCCGGCAGGCTTACCCTGGAACACACCGGTGTATGCTCGGCACGATGCCCTGCTCAATTTTTATTGGTCTTCTTGGAAAAATGCACAGCACTCCCTCAACCTGAAGACCAACGAGAACGTTTTCTTTACTCTGTATGACTCTACCCGCATGCGCGGAGACAACAATCGGCGGTGTTTGTATTTCCAGGGACACGCTGCGGAAGTAGAAGCTACCTCGGAAATAGAACTAGTTCTGCCCTTACTCTATCCCGAGGAGCCGGCAGAACAAGATGCCGGAAAGTTTGTCGGTGACAGCTTGCGGCGACTGTATAAAGCGCGTCCTATCGCAGTATGGTTGAACGACAAGTCCGAACGTCAGGTTACGAGGGAGACGCTAAAGATGCGGATTGAAGTTCCCTTGGATGCTCTGGTCGCGCCAGCGTGTTAATTGGCAAAGGGCCGCACGCAATTTCGACGGTCGATCCAGACAAGTCGGTCGGAATGACCCGCATCAAGGCGGCGATAGATATCTTCGATCGCGCTTGTGTAGGTATGGGCGATAACCTTCCGACATGGTTTTAGACTTACCGTCAACTCTCCAGTCACTGAATCAAAGGGGCGAGAAAGCACCGCAAAACAAGCAGGGCGTTCGTATTGCGGCAAATCGCGCACAGCATCGGCAAGCTCACCGGAGATCTTTAAGCGTTGAGGTACGGAGAGCCCTTCCGGAGTGGCGGAACCGGTAGCGGCACGCAGATACTTTCGGTCGAGCGACAGGAGCACAACAGGACATTTTCTACCCTCTGCGATCACAATCGCGCTGTCGACCATGGGAACTGCCTCTACACGCTTCTCCACCGAAGAGAGGAAGACGCGATTACCACTGCTTGTTTTAACCCAGTCGCTTGCACGTCCGTTTAGAAATAAAAACCCGTCTTCATCGAGGTACCCGTAATCGCCGGTCGAATAGTACGTGCTTTCGTCCTCACCGAGATCAGTCGCACCTGTTAACCGAATGCTTGTGAGTCGCCGCAGCAATATTTCGCCGTTCTCATTGATGACGATGTTATCCGGTTCAAGCGGACGACCGACAGAGCCAATACGAAAGCTTGTCGGTTGATTCATCGCAACCGGCAGCGCTTGCTCGGTCAGGGCATACACCTCGAGCAACGGCATGCCGATAAAGTGAAAGAATCGAACGATGCTCGGACTGATGGGCGCTGAGCCGCTGATGAGAAAGCGAATCTCACCACCGAACCCTTCTCGAATTTTCCGGAAGATTCGCTTGTCGAAGAATTGATAAGTGAACCGCAACAGCGATCCCTCATCGCGCCCCTGCTCCATCGCGGCGAAGCGCGCTTCTGCAATACGCAGAGAAAGTGTGAAAAGCGTTCTTGAGATCAGCGACTGCTGCTCAACAGCACTGTGAATCTTATTGTAGACCTTCTCAAATACTCTCGGCACTCCCACGAAAATACTGGGCCGGACTTCCTTCAGCGCATCGCTTATCACACCCGGTTCGGGGACTAGGAATACGGGAGAATTGGAGTACAGTGCGGAAAAGTTCACCATTCGCTGAGTGAGATGTGCGAGCGGGAGCCAGGAAAGTGTTCGCGATCCCTCGTCTACCGATCGATTGAAATGCTCACTCATCATCCTGACCGCTCTAGCGAGATCGGCATGCGTGAAGGCAACTCCCTTCTGCACGCTACTCGTTCCGGACGAGAAAACGATGGTCGCCAACTCTTCGGGCCTTGGCAAACGAAGGTCGATGAAGTCTGTCGCTTCGCTTTCGGAACACAGCGCTTTCCAATGGATAATTTGTGGATCAGATGACTCGGCAGGCGGCTCGATCAAAACGATCGTATCCACCACTTCGCGAATTCGCTGAGACAATCTCCCAAGAACGCGTTCATCCGGCACCACAAGCACTTTAATCTCGGCCAAGGCTATCAACTTCTCGAGCCGACCGATGTTGTCGCGTGAATCAAAACCGACAACCACTCCTCCCCGAAACAAACAGCTGTACTGAATGACTTCCCACTGAACGCCGTTGGGCAGCATTATTCCAACTTTGTCGCCAAAGCCAACGCCGAGCTGTGCGAGTGCATGGGCCCCTGAACGAACGCGCTGGTAAAAGTCCTCGGCGAGAACATCGGTATAGGAGCCGTCATCCTGGCGCTCCGCAAAGAGAACTGCTTCTGGCTCCCGCTCGATCCGCGACAGAAGGGTATCGACAACTGTATCAGGAGACCGCCGACAGGCAGTAGCAGACGAAGATCTCACATCTTCGGTGGACATCTCGATTACACAATCCACGTTGCCTCTTGAAGTCTCGACCGGGTTTCGACCGGCCATTCCGGCTGACGACACGCTCGACTTTTCGCCTTCAGCCTTTTCAGCTGATCGGAGCAATTACGTGAAACCTTGAGGTTTTTCGACGAGCGCGCGGATAGGAAGCGTGTTTTCATCGCAGGAAAAGCCGTCCCCGGCTTTCGCTGATATCGACGCCAAAAGGAAATGGCGACGGTCAGCTGTAAGTCACCAATAAGCTTACAAAACGGCTACACCGCCGGGTGGATGCTCCCCAAATGCTTCCAGCATTTTTTGGTTCAGCTACGGACAAACGTCCAGCCTAGAGGGGAGACTCGGCATTTCCTAACATAAATCTAACAGCATTACCTCGCCTCCTAGCTTGAACCGCTTTGCCTTTCGCCGCCTCCGGCCGCAAGAATGCTCCCGCCCTTTTCATTGAAATACGACGCAGAACACTCGCTCTCCACTCTCGAATGCGAGGTAAGATGTAACACTTCTGTACAATTCAGCCGCTGAAGCACGGCTCATTTCCTACAGGAGGCTTTTGGAGGAACGTTGCTAGACAACTATATCGGCCTTCTAAGCGTGTAGATGAGCTGGTAGCTCATCACCACTGGACACCACGGCAACACTGCTCCCGGAAGAAGAAGGCCCACCGGCGTAGTTTTTTCAACCGAAAAGCCGCTTCCCTCAGCGATACGCTCGAGCCAACGCGGCAAGAAGTAATACGTGTGCTCCGGGTCATAGTAGAACCGCCGAATGCGTAGAATTTCGCAGAGGACGTTCGGGAAACCAAGCGGATTTGGCGTCGAAAGAACCAATTGCCCGCCGGGTCTCACCACTTGTCTCACATCTCGAAGAAACTGATACGGATTCTCCAGATGCTCGATAATTTCTCCCGCCACCACGGTATCGAAGGTCCTGCCGGAAAAGATGCGGAGCATCTCTGCGGCATTTGCCACAATCTCTTCGTCGTAGCGAACTTCCGGATCCTGAGACGGCTGAAGATCGAACCCGGTGGTCCGAACATTTCGAAAGTAAGGATTGGGCATCGCCGCGTGCCCCAGATCAAGCACGGTAGCCCCCTCGACTAGCTCGGCCATCAAACGCAGTCGGCGCTGCTCGTATGCTTTGCATGCTATCGGCATGGCGAACTATTACTATGCTCCTCGGTAGTGGACAAGCCTGCTGCCGCGTCGAGCAGGTAGAATACCCCCGCCAGCGCGACATCTGCAACGACGAGCAACAAACGGATGGCGATCGCCCCGATAATCACGCTCGTCTTGGGAATGATCAGCGGTAGCACCAAAAAGAGCATGCCTTCAGTCACACCGAGACCGGCAGGGGCGATGAGAACGGCGATGCCCACAAGCGAAGCGCCGTAGTAAACTCCGGTGATAATCGGGAGGTGAGACAGAGGCACCGGCTGAACTGAGCAAAGCATAAAGTAGAAGCTCAGCCCGTGCACGGCGCCGACGGCAGTATAGGCCGCAACGTATAATAGATTGGCACCGAAACTAGGGACCTCGGCGAGTGGCTGACGGCGGAACAGGCCTAGCAAAAAGTTCATCCCTCGTTTCAAAACGCTGGGGTGTAGGCAGAGTAGAAACACCGTAGTGCCCACCAACGCAATCAAGCGCAGCAGCTCCGGGAAACCCTCCGGCGAGAGTGCCAAGGCAAGTAGGACTAGGAGACAAGCCGAGAGCAGGCTCATCACGTACTCTAGGCCGAAAGCGAGAGCGACCGACTTCTTCGGATATCGCTCATACTCGGCAATCCGCAGCAGTAGCAGCGGAATCTTACCCGGAATGTATCTACCCAGTCGCGATAGGAACCAAGCTCGAGCGGTTCTGACCGGAGGCAGAGCAATGTCCATAGACACTGTAAGTCGCCACCACACTAGGGCATTCAGCAGATGTCCTAAACACGCCGCGACAAAGGAAAGAGATACATAGGCCCAGCTCAGCTCCGCGGACGCTTCACGGAGACTGCCAAGGTTGCTCCATACGGAGAGCGCAATAAAAACCAGTGCTGCCGCATAAAAGAGTCGCGCGACATGCCGCCAAAGATTACTCGGAGTCGCGGACATCCATTTCATAGAACATCATCGGCGTCCACGGTAACAGCACTTTCGCCGCCGTGCGCGCAGCACGTTGAAACTTCCGAATCATCGGGTGATAGGACGGATAGTCAAAAACACTCTTCGGCTCGGCGGTCAGAATCTGCTTGAACTCCAGCTCACTGAAGCCGAGCTTCTTCGCCACGTAGGCCATATCGGACTCCCGCCGCTCCGCCTCAATCGGTGGGCGAGCGATTTCATCCAGTGCTGCCTCTCGTGTCATCACGCCCGAACGCACCTGAGCCGAAAGCGAGATCAAGCGCTTATCGATGCCGAACTTCTCCGGCAGATACACGGAATACACGAATCGCGTAAAGATTGATTCGTAATGATGGCCGCCATAATCGCGCCAACCGAATTTGTCTTCGATTAGCTTTTTGGCGTCTTGCTTACTGTAGGGGATATAATAGAGCGGCCGCACAAGGCGCACTCGCCGCACAAAGGCCGTCCAGAACAGTCTGCTGATCGTAAGGTTGGGAAAACTCTTGAGCTTTGTCGTACCGAAGCGTTTGACGATCGCCCGTATCATTCGACCATCGCAATACGTCCACTCGGTGGGCTGTTTGCCTTCTGAGCGGAAGTTGTTACCAACTAGAATATGACGGACCCCTTCTTCCTGAGCGATGCGATAGAGAGCAGCGGTCAGCCCCAAATCAGTCGGGGCATCGGCCCATGGGATAGACGCCTTCAGATGAGCTCGAAGGATATCCTTGAATTCTTCCCAATCGACGACATACGTCTGCAGGTCAACGCCCAAGGCAGAGATTGATCGCCTGATATTATCCACGGCAATCTCAGAATTCCATCCGTTATCGAAATGGACGGCCAGCGGGCGAAGCCCTTTAGACAGGGCGTAGTAAAGCAGGTACGTGCTGTCCGTACCGCCGCTCACTCCCACGACACAGTCGTACCGCTTGTTCTTTCCGTCGGACCTGACTCGCTCAAGCAGCTCATCGAGCTTCTGCTGGCCGCGGGCGTCGTTGGGATACGCCTCACAAAGCGCATCGTGAATGCGACAGTAGCTGCACGTTCCGTCGGCAGCAAAGACAGCTCCCGGCACACGCTCGTCAATGATACAGCGCCTGCAAATCTGCGGTGCTGTTTGGATCACTGGTGCGGCACTGACACTACTCATGATTAATCTCCGCCCGCGGTAAGTTTGTTAGTCGCTCTTCCAAGATCTGGCGTTCCGGGAAAGTGATTAGCACAGCTCGCTTCGGACCATGAAACACGAACAGGCTGCCGGCTGAGGCAGCCGAAGCGCCTCCCTGCGAGAGCACCCTCTGGATATCGTCTACCGCGCCTGCACCTCCACAGGCAATGACCGGGATGGAGACGGCGGAAGAAATCTCCTCTACCAGCCGCAGGTCATAGCCCCGCATCGTCCCATCGCAGTCGACGGAGGTCACCAAGAGCTCCCCTGCTCCACGGGATTCCATCTCCTTGGCAAACTCGACCGGATCCCTTTTCACCACGCGCTTCCCCGAATTGCCGGATAGCCGATAGCCGCCGAAAAGGCTCTTGCGCACCTCGAGGCCGACCAGGACGCTTTGAGAACCGAACATGCCCGCCGCTCGCTCTATAAGCGCAGGATCGTCGAGGGCCGCCGTGGTAATACAAACTTTTTCTGCACCGGCGTAAAGCACTTCGCGGCACTGCTCTACGGTTTTGATGCCGCCCCCGACACCGAACGGCATAAAGCACTCGTCGGCAAGTTTTTCAATCAAAGGTATGGGCGGAATCCGGCCCTCGCTGGATGCAGTAACATCAAGAAAAAGTAGTTCGTCTACCTCCTTTTCATTGAAGATACGGACAGCGTTGATCGGATCGCCGACATATTTGTGATCTTTGAACCTGACTCCTTTCACCAGGCCGTCGCCCTTGAGCAGCAAACACGGAATCACACGGGGCAACATCATCAGGCACACCTTAAGAACTGCTCAAGCAACCGCATCCCGTAGTGATGGCTCTTCTCGGGATGGAACTGGGTGCCGTAGATATTTCCCTGCTGCACGATGGAGGCAAAGGGATAGCCATACAGCGTCGTTGCCACGACGGCCTCCGATTCCGGGGCAGCATCCATGTGGTAAGAATGCACGAAGTAAAACCGTGGCTCGTCGGACTGCCCATCAAGCAGAATGCTTGGTCGTCGAGCTTCGATAGTATTCCAGCCGACATGAGGAACTCGCAATCGACTACTGCCGCTGTGCTGGACTCCCTCGAGCTGAAAACGGCGAACTCGCGCATCAATCCAGCCCAGACCTTCGACGTCACCTTCTTCGCTGTGTGTTCCCAGGAGTTGCATTCCGAGACAGATGCCGAGTACCGGTGCCCCTTCGCGACGCACCTTGAGCTCGAGCGCGTCCAACAGCCCTGAGCTTCGCAGGTTCTTCATCCCTGCCGCGAAGTGACCCACACCGGGGATAATCAGCTTGTCGGCAGCAAGGACGTCCTCCGGCGTTCTGCCAACGCTGGCACGCAATTTCAGCCGTTCAATCTTGTTGACGATCGAACGGACGTTGCTCATGCCATAGTCGACGACGACAATCATATTCGGACGGAGATAACGTTTACAATCTGACATCCAAAATGACAGATGGGTGGATTTGAGGCGTTTGCCGACGGAAAGCTCTGTCAAAAGACGGAATAGTGAATCGAGCGCATCCCAAAATAGATTCTGTCGAGCGCTCAAAGATCTCCACCGCCCGATGAGTCGGACTCGAGATCGAAATTGGCACCCATCTCTGTCTATTTTGGGACAACTTCTAGTATAGATTTACCAGGAAAACAACCGTGACATTTCTGCCCCCTCTCCCTGCGTCCCGGCCGCTCTAAGATTAGCCGGGAGCGCCTGAAATACAGCTAGAGTCGCCGAGTGCTCCGTAAACGAAGCTCAGCCCAAGTCTCTATTACTGGTTAGTAGTTTCGTGGAGGGTTCAATACCCTCGGAGAGTGCCGTCCAGCGTTAGCTGGAGTACTTGCGCTGCTCGAGCAAGGACCGTAGCGCGCGGGAGACTCTAAGCTTCTGCTCGATCAGCGACTGCTTCTCGTCTAGCACGCGAAGTGCGTCCTGGGCTCCTGCCTGCGTCGACAGGTCGACCGGCTCTAGAGGGAGGCCGTCCCGCCAAGTCTGTAGAAATGGATTGATGTAATCGAGAATTTCGGGATCGTGAGCATCAGTCGCCGACCGATCAAGCGCCTGGCCGGTCGTCGTGTGGGACGTCTGCTCAACGTGTCGAGCCAGCGGCGTCTGACGATTGGTGGATTTAGTCTGATTTCGTCGAAAATAGCGTTTCGCTGCCACCACCCCTCCTTATTTTCCCCAATGAAAAGAGTAGGATGCAGGAGCGGTCGAAAAAGTTTCTTATTCTGATCATGCGAACGACGCTGCTCCCGCCGATGGCAAAGCGCGTCATAAAACCCAACCCGCAATACATACCGTAAAGCAGGCGGCGAAGAATGGTAGTTGACTTAGCCGCATCATCAACCTTGAGTCAAAACCACCAGGAGCATTCTCCACGCTGTGAGAAATTTGTGCGATCTGTTCTACCTCTCTTGAGAAGAGCGGAGACGTTATCGAACACAAAATTGTTGGATGGGGAAACATTCCTGTTGTTCCATCAGTTCACAGTTGCAGGCCGAGGGAATTCCGCCGCGAGCTGACAGTCGTTTGACTGCGCTGCGTGAACATTCAATCGCTGCTTCGTTTGAAGGCACATTTCATCGTTCGTGAAAGGTATTCGGATGCAAGCTGCTAAGGCCACCCTCGCAAGCGAAGAGGACAGGCAGCGGATGCCAAATCGCCTGTAGCAAGTGCTAAGCTATTTGACGTGAATCCATCAATGCGCGCCTGCCAGTCATTCATCCTGGGTGCGCATGATTCACTACTCTACCTGTAGACGCTTACGCCTTTTCGCGCCGGCTTCACAACTGCACGTATTGTAGATGCTGCAAACAATTCCACAAAGTGCAGGTGGTGACAGGGAATGATGAACCGCCGAGACAGATGCAAAGCAATTCTCATCTCCACTTACGTCAATGGAGCTGGGTCGACATGCCTGAACAAAATGTAGAGGCGAACAAGCAGATGAATCGAGAAAACTGGTCGCATCAAAGCGCTTCACTTTCCTTCGCTGCAAATTCGGCTACACGATCAGGTGAGGACAACGATGACGTGTCTCGCGTGGAAACCGCTTCACTTTCAAGTTGAATAACAGTCATTGAAAGTGAACGGACATCACTGGACACGGTAAAACCATAAAATCCTTTTTTGAGTGCGGCTGTAGCCAACGAGGAACGATCCGGTGGGAAGGGCGGTCATTTACCGAAGGATTTTATAGTTGGAAGCCCCGTATAGCTGGAAGCCCTGATGGTTGAAGGCCCCAATTGTTGAAGGCCCCAATAGGAGAAGGCAGAAGGCCAGGAGACCGGTCCGAAAATACCGACACGCTCACCGTCGACTACGACGATATCGCTAAACCCTAGAAAAACCAGTGAAAGAGCGAATGAAAGATAAACCCTCTACGACAAGTGTATTATAGCAGGCTGGGGCCGCTAAAGAACCCCCCTGCGCGGTTTTTTCGTGATGCCGGAACGATATGGACGAGCTTTTGCGGTGAACTGATAGACCAGAGCGCCAGGTAGGCGCTCTGGTCGTGCGGGGGCACTGTTACAGCGGAATCGTGGCGCGGAAAATAAAAGCCTCCTCGCTGACCAGACCGAATTCGGCATTCAGCCCGATGCCCTCGAGCTGCCCCTCGATACCGAGACGAACTCCCAGCAAATCGTCTCGCTCGATGTCAGCACTCCCCCCTCCGGAGACATCGATATCTCCATCGCTAAATGGAACGAGATCCAAGCCACCGTAGATACCCAACTGCCGATTCACGGCATATCGGGCAACCAGGCCCAACTCCACCTCGGTCAAGTCACCGTCTGCATCATCTCCGTAGTCTTCGGTAATGAAGCGAAAGCCGCCACGGCCATGCAGGCTGAACTGGCTTTGATGGTAGACGATTCCCCGAAAACCACCGCCGAACAGAAAGCCGTCATCGTCATCGTCCACATCTTCCAGCTCAGCTTCGGCGATATAGCCAAGCTCTCCATACAAATCGACCACCGGAGTGAGGCCATACCCGAACCCGGCTCCGATGATAGTGCGCTCGATGTCGCCGTTACCGATATCATCAAC
>JAGRAW010000115.1 GCA_020434415.1 Bdellovibrionales bacterium | reverse complement strand
ATGCTCCCGGCGCATCGGGGTCGGTAAGACGCCCGCTCTGCAAATTTACCGCCACGGGAATTACACCGTCCGGGATGTTGAAATCCATATCGGGCACATCCTTCAACCACTCTTTCATGAAATAGAGAAACGCCGGGGCCGCCGCCTTGCCTCCGGTTTCAAAACGGCCAATCGACTGCTTCACGTCAAATCCCACCCAAACGCCGGAGACCCACTCTGGTGTGTATCCGACAAACCACGCGTCCATCTGGTCGTTGGTCGTGCCGGTCTTGCCGGCAACCGGTCGCCCGAGCTCTTTTACCTTCTGTGCGGTTCCGCGCTCCACGACGCCCTTCATCATGTTTGCCATGATAAATGCATCGGCATCCTCGATAACCTTCTGCTGCTTGGTGCGTTTTTCGTAGACGAGGGTCCCGTTTCGATCTCGGATCGATTTCACGAAGATCTGATCGGCGAGCCAGCCTTCCGCGGCGAACGCGCCGTATGCCCGAACTAGTTCAATCAAACGAACTTCGGCGGTGCCGAGCGCAATCGACATGTTCGGTGCAATCGGAGTCGTTATCCCCAGCTTACGGGCGGACTGAATTCCTCTTTGCACTCCAAGCCGCTGTAGTAGATACACCGAGACCACGTTCCGCGATCGCTGTAGGGCGGTACGGAGGGTAATCGGCCCGAGGTACTTGTGGTCGTAATTCTGCGGGGCCCAAACCTTGCCGTTGCCGGCGACCATGCTAATCGGGGAGTCCGGCACGATGGTCGACGGCGTGTAGTTGAGGTGTTCGACTGCCGCCAGATAAATGAACGGCTTGAACGCTGACCCCGGCTGCAACTTACCTTGGGTTGCTCGATTGAATACGCTTTGCTGGTAGTCGTAGCCGCCGATAACCGCCTTTACCTCTCCCGTAAGCGCGTTCTGCACTGCCATCGCACCTTGAATGTCGGGAGTTTGATCGAGCTTGAGCTTGACCAATTGATGTCCGTTTTTGTCGAGCACCCGCTTATCGGTGTTGAGTACCAGAGAAGCTTCAATGACGTCGCCGGGCTTGACGATCTGGGCCGGATTTCCACCGATAATCTTCCCTTCTTTTGTCCGAATACGACGTGCCCACTCGGCCTTCTTCAAATTGAGCGTTCCGGAAAGTGCCCCCAGCTCCACAATTGCCTGACCGCTCTTGGCATCAACCTGCTTGACCACGGCATGGTACACATCTCCTGCGACGAGTTGAGAAATTGAATCAACGTGTTCGAATGTCGGTCGAACCGCGTCGTCATCGATTGAACCGATAGGACCCCGCCAACCTCGTCGCTTATCGATCTCTCGTAAGGCTCGACGAAGCGAGCGACGCGCCAGCTCATAGGCTCGGAGATTTACCGTCGTTCGCACCTCGTAGCCGCCGGGGTTTGTGGGAGTGGCAGTTCCCTCAATCTGGTCGCGAAAGATATCTTCAAGCACCCGGATCGAGTGGCTGGCAAAATACGGCGCGGCAAACAAGGTATGGTTCTCAGGCGGATAGATGGTGATGGTTTCCGCCCGTGCAATATCGTGCTCCTCGCGACTGATGAAGCGATTCTCCAACATTTGGTCGAGCACATAACGCTGGCGCCGCAGCGCGGCGTCGCGATTTTCGGGACGAGTCAGTTCAGACGGCTTTTGCGGGAGCCCCGCCAGGTAGGCTGCTTCCGCGTTGGTCAACTGATCCAATTCCTTCCGAAAATGCACTCGGGCAGCAGCCTTTACTCCGTACGACCCCGCGCCGAGGAATATCTCGTTGAGGTAGATCGAGAAAATCTCGTCTTTCGTCAGGGCCTTTTCCAGTCGGTAGGAAAGAATCGCTTCTTTCGCTTTACGCTCGTAGGTCTTCTCCCGTGACAGCAACAGCGACTTGACGATTTGCTGCGTAATGGTGGAGGCCCCCTGTCGGGTAGTCTTACTCCGCAAGTTCACCCACATCGCGCGAAGAATACTGATGATGTCAATTCCAGGGTGGCGATAGAAGTTCGCGTCCTCCGCTGCCAAAAAAGCCTGGCGCACCCGCTCGGGAATTTCGTCGAAGGTAACCGGGTAGCGCCGCTCATCGTAGACTTCCGCGATTAGGGTTCCGTCATCCGCATATAGCGATGTCACGGCCTTGGGCCGGTAATCGCTGAGCTGTTCAATCTTCGGAAGATCTCGCGTGAGACGGATGTAGAAGTACATCCCGGCAAGCAGGCCGGCAGCGGTGGCAAGCAGCCCCACTATAATCGAGATAATGAAGAAGAACTTTACGAATTTTCTAACCATAGTTCCTTGGCCATGGCCGTCCCGAATGAGAGTCCTCTCTAGCGACAGCTTCCTGTCAGCACCCTGAGCAACCTCGAGTACGCAAAAACGAAGGTCGCTCGCACGACTTGAAAAAGGCGCCTCCGAAACAGAGGATGGACTCTTTCAGCTATCCGGCTCGCTACCTCGGCGAATCGTTCACCTGTTCGAATTCAGCCACATTCGCCATTCCTGCAATCAGCACATCGAGTTCGGCCCCCCCCAGCACCACAAGACCCTTCGGTGTTTCCGGCCCGCGTAGCTCTGCGAATCGCGGCGGTCCGGGTGCGATACCGTCCGCCACGGGCGTTTCGGTGTCGAGAGGCGCATCCGCCGCCGGAACAGGATCTCCTACGAGCACCTCGAGAGGGGCCTCCTTTCCGTCAAAAGACACCGTCACGTGTAGCCACGGCTCGGTAAGACCGAGACGCTCGGCGGTCGCAGTCGCTTTCGAAAGATATGATAAAACATGCAGTCGAGACAGGCTTTCCAACCAGGTAGTCACCACGGCGTTCTTCAGCGGCTGTCGTGAGTCGGCGGACCTGGTGTCTGCCTGCCAAGATTCACCCGAGCGAGAGATCGAGATTCTCCCGCGCTGCGCGTGAACCATCTCCACCGCGCGTACAGCAGGAAGCGACAGTCGCTCGAAAGGCCTGCGGACACGAAAATGCGGGGCCGGTTGTAGCCAGCCGCGATATATCGGTCGAGCTATCGGATAAATCCAGGGATCGCCGACTTGGCGGAAGTAATACAGATTTAGCTCCCGCGAGGCATCGCCTTCATCCGGAGAAGGAAGCTTTAGTGCCGGTCCTTCGGCAAAATGTAGGATAATGTTGGTCGCATCGCTCCATTCGACGCCGGGAAGCCGCGGCTTTGCGAGCCGGAGCTGCAAAATAAGGCGCGGAAGGTGGAGACCGAAGGCCTGGAGCGGCAGCTCTCCCGGCGCGATAAAACGCTCGACTTCGATGTGAGTAAGCAGCTCGAGTTCGCGTTCAACAAGGTGCGTGTCTGCCTCCAAGCGCTCTCCGTCCACCACCATCTCCCAGCCGGCTGCGCTCGCTCCGTTCTCCGCTTGCACGCGGCTAATCTGCAGAGGGTCTTTATAGGGATCGAGCACGAGGACGGAGACGACGTCCCGAGGATCGAAGGAGAGCGGACGTTTACTGCGAAGTTGGTCTCTTGCTTCTGCAACCTTTTTATAATCGCTCTCGTCGATCAAAAACACTTTCCCCGCACCTTCCGGCTGCACATAGCGGCGTCCGGTCACCTCATGCTTCCGACCGAAGCTCAACACCCGTTCGCCGAAGGTGCCTTCGATGCGGAGGACGAGCTCCGGCGGCATCAGCCCGAAAGCACTTTCATCACGTTCCGGATCGGACACTGACACGGCGTTGTGCGCCTGAAGGTGCTGGAGTACCGCAAGCAGCGCCTCAACGGCGTCTTGCTCCGCGGGGGCGCCGAGCGGGTCCCTGAGCACCCACTGACGCCCGTCCTCGTCGAGCTCAGTCGCCGCGATTGGTGCTGCCGGATCGATGCCTTGCCGGAACAAACCGAAGGATCCGCCGCTACTATAGATGAAGTGCAATACTCGAACGTCCTCTGACGCGAACGGAACGAGCACTCGTTGCGTCGTTTCCTCCGTCGCCGGCTCCTCGGGTAGCAACCGCGAGCGCCCGAACATCACGGCCGAACCGATACCGAGGAGCATCGCCAACACCAAGATGCCTTTCCAATGCTTCATACGCGACGTCGGCGCCACCAGGTAGTGATGCCCCACAACAGCACCAATTCGGGGAGCAGAACTCCGGCTACCAGAAACATCGAGCGGAACTCTTCGACCGTGAGCCCGTCAGTGGAACAGCGGAGCGAACGAGCGCGAATGGTGACTCCCTCTTCTTCTCCCAAGATCCAGTTCAAACAATTGAGAAAGAAGTCTCTATTGAACAACTGCCGAATATTGACGTTGGCGACGAAGTCCGCATCTCCGACGACGACTATTCGGCTGGTTGCCTGTTGTTGCTGCTTTGCGGAAGGGGACTCTTGCGGAGTCGCGCCGGCCTCTTCGCGCGGCACTAGTTCCAATACCGCTTCGTCGACTTCCCGATCCGGATACTGCACCGGCCCATCGAATGCGGCAGCAATCGCGACCGGCCCCCGGGTGTCCTCCGGATCAAGCGCTGCTGCCGGCTGCTCGCTGAACACAAGCGCTACTTGCTTTTCGGCCCAACTGCTCACGCTGGTAAACGCTAGCTCGGCGACATGACTTCCCGTCGGCTGCACCGGCGCCGCCTGCACCGTCCGCACGGTACTGAAGATCGTTCCCTGCACGAACCCGTCGGTAATCGGATGTTCGCCGTAGTCCGAGATCATCGGTCGAACACCGACGCTCTTCCCTTCCAGGAGACGCACTTCTTGATCAAGCACCACATCGTTGCCGACTGCTATGCCAAGCGGCGCAGCGAGACGCTGCACGTCATCAGAGGTATTGGGCTCGGTGAGCAGCATCGCCGAACCACCACGTTCCAGATACTCGCGAATGGCGTTACGTTCCTTCGGGAGCAGCGGGCGTCGAGGCGCCATTAGAAGGAGCGCTGCCGCGTCTTCCGGAACCTGATTTCCTCCGGCGAGGGAGAGTTTGCTTACCTCGACGTTTTCTCCCTCAATCGCTTCTTTCAAGAAGAGGTAGCCTGCTTCTGCCGGATTATCGAGATCGGATTCGCCGTGCCCCGAGACCCAGTACAGTTTCTTGCGACCTCCGCGGCTGAGCTTCAGGAGCGCGTTCGTAATGGCTTGCTCGTCCACATCGCGGCTGATTTTCGTGGCTCGCTCCAAGCCTCCGTCGGCAAACGAAAAATGAAGCGTATCACGCTCGTTGACGCCAAACTTCTCGGCGAGGTTCGGCTCTTGCTCCGGGTCAACGACTTCCCAACGAAACTGGGCGGAGTCACGCGAGAAGCGCTTGAGCAAACTTTCAAGCTCGGGCTTCACCGCTCCTCCGACGGCAAACACTCGAACGAGCACTGGTTGGGGCAACCGTCGTAGGACGCTTCGGCTTTGGGGCGCCAGCGTGTAGACGTTCTGTTCCGTAGTGTCCAGATGGAGCGGGTCATAGCGGTAGACGCCGAGGTTTACCAACGCCAGCACTCCTAGAAACAGGATCGTATACAGGGTCAACCCGATGCCGAATCCCGCGGCGCGCTGCACAGCAGCCGCGCCGACCGGCCGCAGCCCGCCGCGAACGACAAACACCACCATCAGCAGGAGGCCGAGTCCGATGTGGATCTGCATGAAGAAATATTCGTCGTAACTGACCATGAAGTAGGTCAGCAGGCCGAATACGAAGAGGATGAGCCCCAGGACACCGACGAGATGGATGTTTCTATTCATGGATACGCTTGCTAACGCCAGTCTTGAGCCTCGAGCGCTCGCACGGCCAAAAACAAGCCGAAGAGCATCACACTAAGGAAGTACACGATATCCACTCCCGTAATCACGCCGCGAAAAAGCAGGTCGACATGGTTGGAAGGGGAGAGGTAGTTCAGCACCTCTGCGAGCCGACCGCCAAGCTTCGGCGCAGGTGCGTGAATGATATAGAATACCAACAGCAGCACCAACGTAACCACACCGGCGATTGTCTGACTTCGAGTGCATGCCGAGACCGCCAAGCCGAGTGCGAGAAACGCCGAAGTGTAGAGCGCAAGAGCGAGAAAACCGGAAAAGATGGGCCATATCTCCGGATCGGAAAATACAATCAACACCAACGGAAAGACGAAGGCGAACAGCAGCATGACCGCGGCGACGCTCACGACGCCGAGAAACTTTCCGAGCACGATCTGCAGCGGGGTGATGGGAGACGTCACCAGCAACTCGAAGGTTCCCTGTTGCTTCTCCTCGGCAACGCTTCGCATCGTGAGTATCGGCACAAGAAACAGCAGCGTCAGCTCCAGCGCATGAAGAAACGGAAGCACCACCCACTGATTCAGGTTGGGACAGTCGTCACGCAGCAGCGCCGCTTGTGACAAGTGACTGTTAAAACCCTGCAGTAGCGTAAAGAAGAAGAAACCGGAAAGCAGCAGGAAGCCGGCGCACACGATGTAGGCTAGTGGTGTGACGAAGGCCGAACGCACTTCTTTCCCTGCAAGTACCAACACCGCTCTCATCGTGCATCCTCCGACGGCTGTTCACCGGCCCCTGAGACGTTTTCGCCCGCAACCGTGTGTAGGAAGCGCTCTTCAAGAGTCTGGTCCGCGGTCAACGCCTCCAGACTGCCTTCGACTACGCCGCGACCTCGAGAGATAATCAAGGCTCGCGTGCAAGTTTGCGCAACTTCGGGAAGGATATGCGTACTCAGCACAACCGTGTGCTGCTGCCGCAGCGAACTAATCAACTCTCGCACATGAATGATCTGCGCCGGGTCGAGGCCACTGGTCGGCTCATCCAGGATGACGACCTTTGGACGGTGCACCAGCGCCCCCGCTAAACCGATTCTCTGGCGGTAGCCCTTGGAGAGCTGCCCGCACAGCCTTTTCCTGACGTCGGCGAGCGCGCATTTCTCTAGCACCTCGTCGACCCGCTCCGTCACATCTCGCGCTGCGACCCCCTTGATACGAGCGACGAATCGTACGTATTCCTCTACCCGAAGCTCCGGATAGAGCGGAGGTGTTTCCGGAAGGTAACCGAGTATCTTTCGCACTTCGTGGGCTTCGGTTCTGACATCGAAACCGCAGACCCGCGCAGTGCCGGAGCTTGGCGCAAGAAACGTCGTCAGCATCCGCATGGTGGTGGTTTTGCCGGCGCCGTTCGGACCTAACAATCCAAGCACTTCGCCCTCGGGAAGGGTAAAGCTCAGATCCGTCACTGCGGGAATTGTCCCGTAGCGTTTCGTAAGATTATGAACCTCGATCATCGAGCAACTATAGTCGGTGGGCCGATAGTTGGAGCAGCCATTGGCTGTGCCGCTCCCCAGAGGACATTCCGCAGAAAGCCTTGGGGCTTTCGACGGGCGCTTGGATGGTAACCGGAGAACCTAAGGCCTTCAAGGGACTGATAGCGTTGGGTGTCCTGTAATTCTGGATTCGCCTTATTGGCTGTCCTGTTTCAACCGCTTCAAACCCGGACACCAAACCCGGACACCAAACCCGGACACCCACCATCATCTGACATTGGGTGTCCTCAAGTAGTCTCAAGTAGTCTCCTCTAGCAGCAGTAGCACCTCGCTCCAGTAACTCGAAGGTTCATGGGTGTCCCGTATCCGTTTTAATGGGTGTCCAATCTGTCGACCGTGCAATTTCCGCGTTGATTACGTTCCTTATTGCTGAAGCGGGCGGATAGCCGTCCGTTTAGCACTTAGCTAGTAGTGAATTAGACGGGTTAGCGGAGAGTCCGTTCGATGGCTTCGGCTGGAAATTTCTCTGGAAATTTTCTATGTTTCCGGGCCGGATAGAAGCCATGTCGATACTGCAAACAATTCTAGATCAAAAAGCCCGAGAAATTGCTGCGGCTCGCGAAGTCGAGTCGGAGGCGGAAGTACGTGCGCGAGCCCGAACTGGGGAAGTGCCTCGCGGGTTCATTCGTGCGCTGCGGGCTGCTTCTCCCGCCGTCATTGCTGAGATTAAACGAGCATCGCCGTCGAAAGGGCTGATTCGGGAGGATCTTGACCCGGTGCAGGCGGCTCGAGCGTACCAGCGAGGCGGAGCAACCTGCCTTTCGGTGCTGACCGACTCCCAGTTTTTCGGCGGTCATCGAGATTTCGTCACCTCGATACGCCAAAGTCTCGACGCGCCCATTCCCATACTTCGGAAAGAGTTTATTATCGATCCCTACCAAGTGTGGGAGACGCGAGCGATTGGTGCCGACGCCCTTTTGCTGATCGTCGCTGCTCTAAGTGCTGAGGCGCTGGCTCAGTTGTTGACAGTCGCATACGAGGCCGGGCTCGATGTTTTGCTCGAAGTACATGACGAGCGTGAGCTGGAGCAGACGGCAGACGTCTTTGCCGGATTGGCGCCGCCGATTGTGGACAGTCGACGACTGGCAATCGGCATCAACAACCGTGACTTAAAAACGTTTGCGGTTGATCTGACAACGACCCAACGACTGACACCGCTGGTAAAGCGACTGCAACCGACCGGCAGTGAGCCGTTCGTGGTTGTTGCCGAGTCAGGCATATTTACGGCAGCCGATATGCTCTTACTCAACGGCTACGGCGCGGACGCATTTCTTATCGGAGAGAGCCTCGTCCGCGAGGGCGACCCGGGCGTCAATCTCGCAGCGCTGCGAGAGCAATATCGGAACGGAAACCAAGGAGTGCCCGAATGAGTCGCTCAGGAGTAGACAAACGGTTCGACCCGACCACTCGGCCGTATGCGGCTGACGAAGGCGGACATTACGGCCCCTTCGGCGGACGCTACTCGCCGGAAGTGCTGATGCCGGCACTCGAAGAGCTGGAAGCCTGCTATCGCAGTGCGCTTGACGATCCGCAGTTCCATGCAGATCTGGAAAAGGTGCGGCGCACCTTTATCGGAAGACCAACGCCGCTCTATTTCTGCGAAAACCTTACCCGCGACCTTGGCGGAGCCAAGATTTATCTCAAGAACGAGGGACTTGCTCATACCGGCGCTCACAAAATCAACCACTGTGTCGGACAAGCGTTATTGGCGAAGCGCATGGGCAAGCGACGCATCATCGCCGAGACCGGGGCCGGCCAACACGGTGTTGCGACCGCAACCGTCTGCGCTCGATTCGGCCTGGAGTGCGTGATCTACATGGGTGCCATCGACATGGCCCGCCAGCGACCGAATGTGTTCTGGATGCAGCAGCTCGGCGCAGAGGTCCGGCCGGTGGAGTTCGGCGGGAAGCGGCTAAAGGACGCCGTGAATGCGGCGCTCAAGGACTGGATTACCAATGTCGGGACGACACACTATTTGATCGGCTCCTGCTTGGGTTCTCATCCGTTTCCTGAAATGAACCGGTTCTTTCAGTCCGTGGTCGGGCAGGAGATTCGATCGCAGCTAGATGACGCCGAAGGACGCCTGCCGGATTACGTGATCGCCTGCGTCGGCGGGGGCAGTAACTCAATCGGCGCGTTTGACGAATTTCTCGCCGAACGATCGGTAAAGCTCATCGGCGTTGAAGCAGGCGGCAAGGGCATCGCCTCCGGGTCGCACGCATCTCGCTTTGCAGGGGGACGGCTGGGTGTGGTCGAAGGCTATAAATCGTATTGGCTGCTGGACCAGCACGGACAGGTTGCGGACACCCACAGCATCTCGGCGGGATTGGACTACGCCGGCATCGGACCGCTCCATGCGCTGCTCCACGACGAAAAGCGCGTCGAGTACACCAGCGCGACCGATGAAGAGGTGCTTGCGGCTTTCCAGCGGCTGGCCCGAACCGAGGGCGTTTTCTCGGCGCTCGAATCGGCTCACGCCGTGGCGCATGCGATACGGCTCGCTCCGACCCTTCCGCGCGACAAGATCATAGTCGTAAACCTGTCCGGGCGCGGAGAGAAAGACATCTTCATTCTGGCGAAGCATCTGGCCGACACCACCTTCGTCGAGTTTCTCAAGGACTACCTCAGTGAAACGACTTAACGACACGCTGGCCAAGCTCGAACCGGCAAGAAAGGGAGGACGCCCGGCATTGATGACGCACGTCGTGCTTGGGTTTCCGACGTTACGCGACAGCATCGACATTGTACGAGCGATGGCGGATAGCGGAGCCGCGATTATCGAGTTGCAAATTCCGTTCTCCGACCCCATGGCCGACGGACCGACAATCATGGCGGCGAATGAAGCTGCCCTTACGGCAGGGACGACCCCAACCGACTGCATGAAAGCGATGGAGCAGCTTGCCGGCGAGCTCGAAGTGCCGCTGCTGTTCATGAGTTACTACAATATCATTTTTGCCTACCAGCAGCAGGGCGGTGCGGATGCGGTACGCAGCTTCTGCCGTGACGCTGCCGCGGCGGGAGCACAGGGGTTGATCGTGCCGGATGTCCCGCCTGAGGAGAATGCCGAAGGCTATTGGGACGTCACTAGAGAGCACGGTCTTGTGCCTGTTCCTCTTGTTTCACCGGTG
>JAGRAW010000114.1 GCA_020434415.1 Bdellovibrionales bacterium | reverse complement strand
ATGATTGTCGCGGGACGAGACGTCCGAGCGGCTCCGATACATTCCGACACATTCGGAACACGCTCCTGAGATTGCTGAAAAATTTTCCGCTCAGCGATCGTTATTTCGGCGGTGTCGCTTCGATTCCCAACGCCTCTCCCACCACCGGATGAGTAAGCTTACCTTGATAGGTGATAAGCGAGCTTCGCAGCGCAGCAGACTTGCGGATATTCGCTTCAATTCCCTCGTTCGCTAATTGTTTCAGCCAACGGCCCGTCGCCATCGTCAACGCCTCTGTGGAAGTGTGCGGGACCATCGCAGGCATATTCGGGACGCAGTAGTGCACGACTCCCTCTTCAACATAAGTCGGCTCCGCCAAAGTGGTGGGGCGGCTAGTCTCTGCAACTCCACCTTGATCAATCGAGATATCGACCAGCACACTGCCGCGTTTCATTTTTGTCAGTTGATTCCTGGAAATCAGGCGTGGTGCGCGTGCCCCGGGAACAAGCACGGCACCGACCACCAGATCGGCGCGCTCAATCTCTCTCGCGAGTGCTCGCGGCGTGGAATGCACAGTTCTGGCGCTGAAGGGGGGGCGGCTGAAGGACTGCAGTCGACTACTATTGATGTCCATGATCGTGACACTCGCCCCCATGCCGATCGCCACCTCCGCGGCATTCGCACCGGCCGATCCTGCACCGAGCACAAGCACCTCGGCCGGAGCCACTCCTGGAGCACCCCCGAGCAGCACCCCACGCCCGCCGCGATCACACTGAAGCGCGTATGCACCGCATTGCACCGCGAGTTTACCCGCAATTACTGACATCGGCTCCAGAATCGGAAGGCGGCCGTCATCGAGCATTAGCAGGTCATAGTCGAGAGCGGTGACGCCGCGCGCCATCAATTCCCGAGTTATCTGCTCCTGAGCAGCCGGATGGAGGAAACAGAACAGTGCCAGTCCGTCTCGGAAGAGAGGAATCTCCTCCGGTGCCGGTTCTTTCACTTTCACGAGTAGTTCGGCGCGGCCCCATACTTCTTGCAGGGATGCTGCGATGGTTGCGCCGGCCGCGACGAATTCGTCGTCGGTAAAGCCGCTGAGGACACCGGCTCCGGTCTCAATAAGGACTTGATGGCCGTCCCGCACGAGTTCCGACGTCCAATCCGGAGTCAGTGCAATGCGTCCTTCTCCCGATTTCCGCTCCCGGGGAACTCCTATAATCATGCCGACCTCCTTGAATTCGACTCTAGCGTCCGAAGATGATACGCCCGTTGCTCGTATCTGACAAAGACGGAAGACTATGACAGCTCACATTCTAGACGGAAAAGCGCTTGCCGCAGAAGTTCAGCGGAACCTTACGGTCCAAGTAGAGAATTTGACCCCTCGTCTCGGTCGCAGTCCCGGGCTTGCGGTGGTGCTTGTTGGGAACAATCCGGCGTCGGAAGTCTATGTCCGAAGCAAGTCAAAGAAGGCGAAACAGTGTGGCATCGCCGTTACCGATGTCCACCTGCCCAGCGACATCGGGGATGAGGCGCTGCAACGTCAGCTTCGAGAATTGAGCGCTCGTGCAGATATCGACGGCATTCTGCTTCAGCTCCCTTTGCCCAAAGGATTGAACGAGTTCGCAGCGCTCCAGTGCATCGACCCATCCCGTGATGCCGACGGCCTACATCCCTATAACCAGGGCTTACTCCTGCGCTCCGAGTATTGCCCGCAACCGTGCACCCCAAAAGGGTCGATGGCTCTGATTGACCGTGGGCGGCAACTCCTGGGACTGCCGACGGATCTCAGCGGTCAGCATGCTGTAGTCGTGGGCCGCTCGATTCTTGTCGGTAAGCCGATGGCTCTGCTGCTACTTGATCGCCATTGCACCGTATCGGTTTGTCACTCGAGAACCAAGGATCTTGTCGAAGAATGCCGCAGAGCCGACATTTTGGTCGCGGCAGTCGGAAGAGAACGCATTTTGGGGAGAGAGCACGTCAAGCCGGGAGCAATCGTAATCGACGTAGGAATCAATCGCACCGCGGAGGGAACGCTGGTCGGCGACGTCGATTTTGAGGCCGTGCGCGATGTGGCCGGAGCCATCACTCCCGTGCCCGGCGGTGTCGGACCAATGACAATTGCAATGCTGCTCCAGAATACCGTAGATTCTGCTCAGAGAAAGGCGGACGGCTAGCGGCAGGGCATCACGGACCCGGCGATGACAGCCCGGCGTACAGTTGCTATAGATCGGCTGTCGGCAGACTGCTGAAAAAGTACACTCACGGTCTTTTCAGGTCGTGGGAACTAACGTGCTTTTTTTGCACTCTTGGTTGGACGCGAACTCCGACCGTCATGCCTGCAGCAGTCCGTTCCTTAATCTTCTTTACTGTTTCGTTGATCCGAAGAAGGCTCCGCAGGCCTATTCGGCAGACGAGGTACACGAATGGCCGTTGAATCGACTCCCGACCTAGCTACTCAGCGCGAGGCGAACACCTCACCGCTTTCTTTGGCCCTGCGCCATACTCCGCTTTACCAGGAACATCGAAAACTCGGCGCCAAGTTCGTCGAATTCGGTGGGTGGGAAATGCCCGTGCTCTATAGCGGAGTGATTGACGAACACCTCTGCGTGCGTAGCGCCGTAGGCCTCTTCGACGTCAGCCATATGGGAGAGATTTTCGTTCGAGGCCCGAGAGCGCTCGACTTTCTCGAACGAATGACGACGAATACCGTGTCGGCCCTTGTTCCGGGTAAAGCTCAGTATTCGCTCTTGCTGAACGAGCAGGGCGGGGTGGTCGACGACATTATCATTTACTTGCTCGCGCCCGAAGAATATTTGATCTGCGTGAACGCCGCCAACACAGACAAGGATTATGAGTGGCTGAAAGCGCACCAAGAGAGTGAGGTGGAACTCGAGAACGCATCTGCGCGTTTCGGTCAAATCGCGATCCAGGGACCGAAAGCTCGGGAACTCTTTTCCCGACTCTTGCCGAATGCGGCCCAACCATTCACTGAAGCGGCGTTTCCCGCGTTCACCTTTCGCAAGGAGCATTTCGCTTCAGGCGCGCGAAGCGAGGAGCTACTGATAGCCTGCACGGGATACACAGGCGAGGACGGCTTTGAAGTATTCTGCCCGGCGGAATTCACCCCGATACTATGGCAGGCTCTACTCACAGCCGGTGCTGAGCTGGGTGTGAAACCCTGCGGGCTTGGTGCTCGTGATACATTGCGGCTCGAGGCCTGTTATCCGCTCCACGGGCACGAGCTGACCGACGACTTGCCCGCTATTTCGTCTAATGTGGGCTGGGTCGTAAAATTCAAGAAGGCGACATCGTTTATCGGCAAGGACGCACTGCTAGCGCGAAAGGAGCAGGGACTTCAGCACGTACTCGTCGGCTTCGAGGTAGTTGATCGGGGGATCGTTCGGGAGCACGCACGCGTACTGAGCGAGAATCGAGAGGTCGGGTGGACGTCCAGCGGCACGAAGACGCCTACACTGGACAAAGCGCTCGGCCTTGCATTCGTCGAGCCACAGTATGCGGCTCCGGGTACCGAGCTTGCAGCCGAAGTCCGTGGCCGATTGCTGAAAATACGTGTTGCGTCGCTACCATTCTATCGTCGCAATTAGGTCTATCGTCGCAACTAGGAGCTTATCCACGGCTAAAGACACTGCCGTGGGATGGAACAAAGCGAAAAGGAAAAGGAACAACTGCACACCTATGAACACACCGAAGGATTGCAAGTATACGCGAGAGCACGAATGGGCCAAGGCGGAAGCTGATCGCGTCCGGATTGGAATTACCGACTATGCCCAGCAGGAGCTTGGTGACATCGTCTTTGTCGAGCTTCCCACAGTCGGTAAGCAAGTGAGAAAGGGAGAAGCCTTTGCCACTGTCGAGTCGGTAAAGGCGGTGAGCGAAGTCTATGCGCCGCTCGACGGGACCGTGGTCGAAGCGAATGAGTCGCTTGCTGACTTGCCTGAAACGCTGAACAAAGCACCACATGCCGACGGCTGGATGATTGTCATCGAACCGTCGGATACAGCCCAGCTCGAAGAGCTGATGGAAAGTAGCGAGTACGACTCCTTCATCGAAGAGTTGGCCAAGTAGGGAACTACGGCTTCGGAAGGTGGTCGGTACGTCGGTCGAATACCAGTTTGTTTACCTGAGGAGTGCGGATCAAGCATGAGCGCCGAGATGCGAACAGTCGTGAGTGAAATCAAAGAAAAGTTCCGTGGCAACGAGCAGACTGGCGAAAGCGCAGAATTCGCGCGTCGCCATATCGGACCCTCGGATGCGGACATCGACGCCATGCTCGCAGTAGTGGGAGTCGGTAGTCTGGAAGAGCTTGTCTCGCGCACCGTTCCTGCTCAAATTCGACTTCAGAGGCCGTTGGAGTTGCCGGAACCGGTGAGCGAGCACGCTGTGCTGCAAGAACTCAAACGTACAATCAGCAAGAATCGGCGCTATCGCTCCTACCTCGGTCTGGGGTTCCATGACACGGTCACTCCACCGGTGGTGCTCCGAAACATCATGGAGAATCCCGGTTGGTACACTCAGTATACGCCGTATCAGGCTGAGATTTCACAGGGGCGACTCGAAGCGCTGCTCAATTTTCAGACGATGGTCGCCGACTTGACGGGTCTGCCGATGGCGAACGCGTCGCTTCTCGACGAGGGAAGTGCCGCGGCAGAGGCAATGACCCTTTGTCAAAGGCAGATGCAAGGCGACCGTACCAAGTTTTTCGTCTCCGCCTTACTTCATCCGACCACGATCGAAGTGTTACAGACCCGAGCCGAGCCGCTCGGCATCGAGCTGGTAGTTGGGGATCATGAGACCGTCGCCTTGGATGCCGATTATTTTGGCGGCATCGTGCAGTATCCGGCGTCTGACGGAGCACTTGTCGACTATCGTGCGTTTACGGAAGCGGCGCATGGCTGTGGAGCGCTGGTTGTTGCTGCCTGCGATCTGCTGGCGCTGACAATTATTGCGCCTCCCGGCGCCTGGGGGGCCGATATCGCTGTCGGCAACAGTCAACGCTTTGGCGTGCCTCTAGGATTCGGGGGACCGCACGCCGCATTTTTGGCTACCACAGAGGCCTTTCGCCGCGAAATACCCGGGAGAATTGTGGGCGTCTCGAAGGACCGTGCAGGGAAAGCGGCTTACCGCCTAGCGCTGCAGACGCGAGAACAACATATTCGGCGGGAGCGGGCGACGAGCAACATCTGTACGGCGCAGGTCCTCCTCGCCATCATGGCAGGCATGTACGCAGTTTATCATGGTCCGGATGGGCTAAAGCGTATTGCACTCCGCATCCACCGTCTCGCGCAGCACTTGCAAGCAGCCCTCGAGAGCTGCGGAATCGCCTGCCGCCACACCGACTACTTCGACACCGTTCGAACGGAGCCGTTGGGTGACCGTCTCGGAGACATCCTGAAGCGCGCCGAGGTGCATCAAATCAATCTACGTAGCTTTTCCGACGGGAGTCTCGGTATCTCCCTTGATGAGACCACCAGCGAGGCCGATCTGCGTGATCTTCTGGGTGTTCTTACCGGCAACAGCTCCGAGCTGACCGTTACCGAAGCACGGCCGCTTCCCAAGCAGTTTGTTCGGGAGGGAGCGATCCTCACGCACGAAGTGTTTGATCGATATCATTCGGAAACGGAGATGTTGCGCTACATTCATCGTCTCCAGTCGCGAGATCTTTCGTTGACGACATCGATGATTCCGCTCGGCTCATGCACGATGAAGCTCAATGCAACCGTGGAAATGATTCCGGTAACCTGGCCCGAGTTCGGCGGGATGCATCCGTTTGCGCCTGCGAGTCAAACCGCAGGCTATCGCGAGATGATCACGGAACTGGAGAATATGCTCGCTGAGATCACCGGCATGAGCGCTGTGAGTCTGCAGCCGAATGCCGGTTCCCAGGGAGAGTACGCCGGCCTCCTTGCAATCCGCGGCTACCACCAGGCACGAGGAGAGGCCGCAAGGACGGTGTGCTTGATTCCGCTTTCTGCGCACGGCACGAATCCGGCGAGCGCCGTTCTTGCCGGTATGCGCGTGGTAGGCGTGAAATGCGATGAGCAGGGCAACGTCGATCTCGATGACCTGAGAGCCAAAGCTGCTTCGCATGCCCCCGAACTTGCCGCTTTGATGGTCACCTATCCATCGACACACGGCGTCTTCGAAGAGTCGATTCAAGAGATTTGCTCGGTCATTCATCAGCACGGCGGACAGGTCTATATGGACGGCGCAAACATGAATGCCCAAGTCGGATTATGTCGACCGGGCGACTTCGGGGTTGATGTCTGCCATTTGAATCTCCATAAAACCTTCTGCATTCCCCATGGTGGGGGCGGACCGGGCGTCGGCCCGGTTGCAGTCCGCCCGCATTTGGCGCCGTACCTGCCGGGGCATCGCCTGATGGGCCTTGGCGGGGAAGGCGCGGTGGGGCCGGTTGCCTCCGCGCCGTTCGGCTCAGCAAGTATTCTGCCGATCCCGTGGGTGTACATTCGTTTGATGGGTGCTCGAGGACTGCAGCGCGCGACTGAAGTCGCGATCCTTAACGCCAACTACATCGCAAAACGGCTCGAGGATCACTTTCCCGTCCTCTATCGCGGGAAAGAGGGCTTTGTCGCGCATGAATGTATTCTCGATCTGCGTCGCTTCAAACGTTCTTGCGGCGTCGAGGTTGCGGACGTAGCCAAGAGGCTTATGGATTATGGATTTCATGCGCCGACGGTTTCCTTTCCTGTCGTTGAAACATTGATGGTGGAGCCGACCGAGAGTGAATCGAAAGCGGAGCTTGATCGGTTCTGCGACGCACTAATTGCAGTCCGCGAGGAAATCCGCGAAATCGAACAGGGCTTGGCCGATAGTGCCGACAACCTGTTGAAGAACGCTCCACACACCGCAGATGCCGTCACAGCGGACACGTGGGAGCATTCGTACTCGCGGGAGCGAGCTGCTTACCCACTTGCATATCTGCGTGAACATAAATACTGGCCCCCCGTCGGGCGTATCGACAATGCCTACGGTGACCGGAATTTCTTCTGCACCTGCATTCCGATGGAGCAGCTAGCTTCGTAAGGATTCGGTGTCCTTGCTCCGCTGAGGCATTACTAGGCCTTCGGTTCGCTTGAGGCTTAGGACGAGGTATTTTCTTCGAGCGGAGAGAAGCGGCGATGGCTGTTCTGTTGACGCTGCATTTGCAGGAATACCGGCAGCATGTAGTGCTCGACCGGCGCAAAATCGTCGGTGAGAACCGGAACGTCGTGTGTGATGGGGGTGCGCCAAAGGTGACGAAGCTGCTGCTCCAGCATCTCATCCGCGCTGGAAAGCGAAGGGAAGGCACTGCTTTTCAGCGCGACCAGCATCAGGTTCTGCACCTGGCTGCCATCGTTCGGTTCGCGTATCGGTAAGAGCAAGACCTGAGGGAAGTGTTCCGCCAGCGTCCGATGAGTGGCGCGTAAGAACTCACCGGCCTCACCCTCAATTCCCGAAATGACGTTCATCAGTAACACCCCTTCCTGCGTAAGCGCGCGATGCAGTGCAGCCACAGCCTCTGTGGTCGTGAGGTGAAAGGGAACCGAAGGGGAACTGGCGAAGACATCGACGAGAATCGCGTCATAGCGCGTGGTGCTTCGGTTCAAGAACGTTCGAGCATCCTCGTGATAGATGGATAACCGGGGGTCATCCGAAAGGAAGAACAACTCTCTCGCGATAGCGGTGATTCCAGGGTCCAACTCCACCACGTCCAGCGTTACCTGTTCATACCGTGCGATAAAATCTTTCGGGACGGAATAGGCACCACCGCCCAAGAGAAGCACGTGCTCTGCTGCCGGGTTAAAATGAAACGCTAGGTGATAGAACTTGCTGTAGTCTGCCGCCAGTTCCGTCGGGTTGTCGACAAACATGATGCTTTGGGAGCCGAGGGGATCGGTTGCTAGCGCCCGGGCGATACGGCCCGTGGAGTCGTCTTTCATGTCTAGAACCAGTGCGCGCTGGTAGCTGGTATCGAAGTCTCTCATGCCGGAGGCGGTGAGTCGCTGTTCAAACGCGGACCCGGCCAGAATAAGCAAACCTAAGGCGAGTAGTACCGTGAATTTGGTAATTCTATCTGAGCTCGGCGCCACCAGTACAGAGGTCAGGGCCAACAATAGCGCTAACACAAGAATCAAGGTTCGCGTGCCGAGATAGGCGATGAGTAAAAAACCGGAAAGAAAGGTTCCGATAATGCTCCCCACGGTGGACAAGGCATACAAGCGACCAACTAACTGCCCGGAGTGTTCGACGTCGTTCAGGGTAAGTCGCACTGCGAATGGTGCCACCATGCCGAGCACTACTGCCGGTGCCGCGAAAAGCACGGCACTAGCGACGATAGTGCCTAGGCGAAGATCCAAATGGAGTGAGGAGAGGACAACCAGTACGGGGTACTGCAATACGGACAGGATTCCCGTCAGTAGCGCTGCAATGAGGACGATCCGTCCTAACAAGGCGACCTCGGGACGGCGGTCTGCCAGACGTCCCCCCCACGTGTAGCCCACGCTTAGAGCAGCGAGAATGACCCCGATAAGGCTCGTCCAAACAAACACGGAGGTGCCCAGAAACGGCGCCACCACACGGGAACCGGCGAGTTCGAGCGCCATAACCACGGCGCCGCACACCAGAACAGTCAGTTGAAGTCGTGCTGCTTGCCAGCGCTTATGGTTATCGGTCATCGGCCTCCGGGCTGTTAGCCTGGTTATGATGCAACTTGTGCTCGGTAATCCCTTGAAAAAGCTGCGGCACCATATTTCTGAGGAATGCTAGAGCAGGCCGGTGGAAAGAAGGAGCCAGCGCTGCTCTTGACGAGCATCGCCGACAAATCGACTCCAAGAACGGGCCATAAAAACGAAGCGAATAGTACCGTCAGCGGTCTGAGCGGTGGGCGGCGGGTTTTGGTCCCAGACGCCGCGGTTTGCCGCTTGCACCAAAACGTTATCGAAGATGGTGCTTCCTGAAGAGTCGCGAAGCTCTACACGGATCAACTTACCCTTGCTCGACATGACGGCATGCACCGTGACGAAGCCGCGAGCTGATCGAATCTGTTCGAACGGTACTTCGGACCAGGAAAGCTGGCGTAGGGCTCCGAACACCTGCAAGGCGACCCGACGAACGAAGACGGCGTGTCGCTCGGCCTTTGCATTCAGCATCGTCACTTCGCCATCCTGGACGGTGGGGAGAAGATCGGGGCTACCGGCTTTCCCTGCGAACAAGGCAGCTAAGCTCTCCTTTCGGAATGGCTGATATCGCTCCAGCGCGGCAACGCGTTCCGAGTCAGTTCGCGGTTGCGGACCGGGTGGCGTTTCGCCACGGGCGACAGCTTGCAGGCGATCGGTCGAGTTGAGGCGTTCTTTCGCCGCAGACTCGGTGCTAGGTTCAAGCGTCTTCAGTAGGTCGGTCCCGCTAAGCCGCAGCGTCCGGTCGCTCTCCGTCGGCTTCACGCTACCCTCTTTGGGAGGTGCTGCCGCGGAGTCCTGAGGTTTCGGTTGAGTCGCGGCGGTAGACTTTGGTCTAGGTGACGGTTGCGGAGGCACGGCGACCGGGGGCTGCACCGGGTTTGGCGCACTGGTCGGTCCGGCATCCGGCATTCCTTTCTTGAGAGTCTGCCGTTCTGCCCGGCTGTCTTTGTCGGACCGCAGCGGTGTCTCCACGAGGGGAGCCTGTTCGGGTGCGTCCGAGGGCGAAACGAGCTGTCGGCTATCGCGTCGTTCTTGCTTCTGAAGCGGGGGTGGTTGATCAAGTAGGCTGATCTCGATTGGCGGCACCTCAGGAGCCTGGGGAAGGTTCAGGAGGGACAGTATTAGCAGATGAATCAAGAAGGAAAGGGCGAGGGCCTTCAGTAAGCGCCTTTCTCGATTGGAGTCGGCTGTGGCGGATGGTGACGACAGGGCCATAAAAAGCAGGTGCTCCGAAAAGGAATCGGAGGCATTTACACAGAGATATGTCCGATTCCCGCATACATGTCGGATGCCCACATATACGCCGGATTCCCCATACACGTCGGATTTACCGAGAACATTTCCGCGGTACCTACCATCGTCAGAGGTATGCCTCTTTATAGCAGATCCCGCAGTAGGCCGCTAAACCTTCCTTCTTTACAGTGCTTTAGCTCCTGAGTAGTATCGGCCACGAAAGCTATCGCATAACCGGAGCATATCGCTGTGTTCGGATTAGGTCCCTGGGAATTAATCGTCATTCTAGTCATCGTCATCATTGTCTTCGGTGTCGGCAAATTGCCCGAGCTCGGCACCGGACTCGGGGAGGGGATCAAGAACTTCAAGAAGGCATATCGGGATGCCAAGACTTTGGATGTGACGCCGGAACAAGAGCGAGACACCGGGTCTGACGAGAAGCGATCTGACGAGAAGAAATCCTAGCTCTTGGCGAAGTTCG
>JAGRAW010000113.1 GCA_020434415.1 Bdellovibrionales bacterium | reverse complement strand
GGCCACTTCTACAGCCGCACATTCGCGATGCAATCATGACGCTGATTGATTGTGCCTCCCCATCGGATGCGTCCGAAGGAGGTGCCGCGTGAGCCAGCTTAGCGAACCGCGACTGTTTCCGTTGGTCGTAAGTGACCTCGATGAACTCGTTCGTCGGGGTCTTCGGTACTCGACCATCTATTGTGACCCACCATGGCCGTACGCAAACACCGCTTCGCGTGGAGCAGCCAACAATCACTACGTCACGATGCCAATGGAGCAGATTCTGGCGCTGCCTGTTGCTGAACTCTCTACGGAGAATGCCCATCTGCATCTATGGACAACCAGCTCGTTCCTGCGTGAAGCCTTTGACGTGATGGACGCCTGGGGATTTCAGTACAAGTCAGGCCTCGTTTGGATCAAGGACCAAATCGGGGCCGGTAATTACTGGCGAATGGCGCACGAGTATTTGCTCTTGGGCGTCAAAGGCAAGTTGTGCTTTCAGGAACATCATCACCCCAGTTGGCTTTGCACATCGCGGCGAAGCCATAGCCGAAAGCCAGGAGTCTTTCGGCATCTAATCGAAAAAGTAAGCCCCGGCCCCTATCTCGAACTCTTCGGAAGAGAAGAGATTCCCGATGGCTGCTGGACCGTCTTCGGCAACGAAGTAGAAGCCAGCTATTGGTAACGATAAGCACCGAACCCCCATCTCTCGAAAGGAAATCCACATGCCTGAACGCATTAACTCAGCCATTACCGCACTCCAAGAGGAAGAAGAAACGCTACTACGCCGAAAGTCTAAGCTCGACGAGCAGGCTTCCGAGATTGACGCTGCTTTGAAAAGAGTCCGAGCGGCATTGACCGCACTGGGAGTTCGTGTCGCCGCCAAACCCAGCGGGAAGAAGGGAAGCTCGAAGCCTTCACCCGACAAAGTTGTTGTCCGCGAGGCCGTCATGGCTGCCTTGCAAGTGGAAACGCTTGGAGCCGATGCGCTTCGAGCCGAAGTTGAACGTCAATTGACCGACCGAGGCTACTCCCGCATGGGCCTATCGCTTCGTCTCAAGGAAGTCCTTGGTGAAGAGGAATTCACGGAGTCAGCTCGAGGCTACCTGTTAAGCAGTTCGCAAGATGCGAACTCGTCGAAAGCCACACCGGTCTTCGAGGAGGTGAGCGTTGAAATCTCGTGAGGCGCTGCCGAATGTTTTCCAACACCAGCTAATCGAACTCATTGTATTCAACGGGATGGAAAAGGGAGGGAAACGGCGAAAAGCACACCCGCCGTGATTACTGTCATGGGCGAATCGCGGCGGGTGTGGCGTGACGTCGATGGCACTCGACCTCACGGCCGGTAAGGGCTGCTTACCGGCAGAAGTCCGGCGGTTGAACCCGCCGGACTCGGTTTGGGTTATAGGAGAGTGTCCTTACACTTGAAGATCAGGTCGAACGTCATTCGCCAAGCGAAGATGTCTTCCCGGTCCGTCAGTGGAAATTCGTAGGACGCGCCCAGATCGAGCCATTCGGCTGCGCGGTAGCGTCCGCCGACCCCGAGCGTCACGACGGTGCTTCCGTCCGAGCCTGCCGAACCGAAGTTCACCAAGTCGAATCCTTCTCCTTCGAGCGGGAGTCGGTGACCTGAGTCGACGACGTGAGCCATGTTGAGTTCAAGTGAAGGGTAGAAGTTAGCGATGGGGTAGTCGGCATGAAGACTGACATCCCAGAAGTCCGAGTCTTCGTCATTTACCCCTAGGCGAAGATCCGTGTAGCCCATCAGATTGATATCACCGAGCGCTATTGCGCCCGAAAGATGGGGGCTGATGATGCCATCACCGGTGCCCTGGAACACATCGGGATCACCTGTCTGCGCTTCGTAGCGAAGGCCAGCCGTTGCAATCTCTCCCGCAGCATCGTCTTTGTAGAACGCGTACTGGAAACCGCCGGCGAGGTTTGCGGAGCCTTCGCTATCTGCAAGCACCTTGTCCGAATTGATCTGGATATAGCCATCCTTTGTCGCCAGGAAAGCAAGACGATCGGTTAGCGCCAGGCGAACTTGAGCTGCCCAGAGCTGAATGTCACCACTGCCGGTGATGAAGTCCGATGGAATCTTGTGGAACATGAAGATCGGACGAACCGAGCTTATGCTTCGTGGGTCTTCGAAGTTGACCGGGTTAGTCACTGGGCTAATCATCTCGTCGAGACGGCTGTCCTCATCAGCCAACGCCATCCCCGGAGCGAGCGCGCTTAGCGCCAAGCCCGCGATCATCTTCCTCACTAGTGCCTTTCGTGACACGAGGTTCATATCGACTCGCCTCTTATGTGATTCTATTCGAACACTTGCAATAGTCTAATAAAGTGTTCAAATATTGTATTAATTCAACGACTTATAGTTTTTGTATACAAGCGACCTTGCCCTCCGTCAAGATGCAGATTGAAGCGAATTCGGGGATCGGGCTGAGAGTGCAGGAAGTCGAGTGTGGTCAAGAAGTTGCAGCGACAATGATAAGCAAGAAGAACAGCAAAGCAGGAAGGTGGCTTGCTTACTCTGCCTCTCGAGCGCTTGCTGCAGCACGAATCCAGAGCCCGTCAGCAACTTGAACTGCTGTGAGCGTAGTGTGAGGAACAACGCTTAGCGTTACTTCGACCGTCAATTGTTGCTGAGAAAAATCCACCCGCGCGATACGACCGGCAGTCTCGATCGATGCCAGCAAAGAATCTTCAGCGAAGACGGCATTAGAAAGAGTCAAGCGGAACGCCAGTGGCGCTACTTGCTTGAGCGAGTATTGTGACAGCTCGTCGATTTTCAGTAGCAAGCCACCCGCATGACGCTCACCCTCGGCGATCACCCTCGCATCCTCGATTAACGCGGCATTCGAACGTACCGGGAAGGTCATGGGATCGGGCACACGGGTGAGAGCTGCTCGCGCCGCAGGATCGATTGCGGTGGCTAGTTGAGGAGACGTGCTCGCCGACCGGTGCTCCGGCGAATCTTCAAAGCTGAAGCGAATGAGCGTGGCGCCGAGCGCGGGGTCAGGTTCAACTTGAAAACGTGGCGTTTCGGCTACTGTAAAATCCAGGACGAGTCGAGTTCTATCCGGGTGCGATCCTATTCGCAGCCGAGGTACGATATCATTCGCGGTTTCCACCACACGACTCTTCGGCGCCAACACGTCGGGAATGTCGACTACCAGTCGCGAGGGAGCGGTAACAGTCGAGACTTCGACTGGAACAGCCTTCTTGGATGCTGCCGTCACGATACGTAGTTGGAAATCAGGGTATTCGCCGGAAAGCGAGTACTGTAGCGAACGAGTTCGCGTTTCCGAAATCGGTCGCAGCTCATCGGCGTGGACCGCCGTACCGCCCACCAGCAAGTAACTGATGAGCAATACCAACACGGTCCACAGCCGACGGCCCGGTCTGTGTCCTCTTCGCACCACCACAAATCCACCACACCACATCTTCCTATCCATCGAGCCTTCTCGCGATAGGAACCGTTCTCTACTCAGCGTTCGGTCTCGTTCTGCTTCCATTTGCGGCTAACCTACTGGGAATTCACAGGTACTCTAGGAAGAGCGGACAGAACAGACAAGCGCTTTCACCCCCTATGCGTCGGAGAATGTCGTTAGGGCAAGCCCTGCGAGCTGCCGGGAGACGGCAAATAACCGGGCACGTTCCGTAGAGCTAAACACTCCGAGGACACCGAAAACGAGGGCACGGCAGCCAAGCGCTACGGGGAGAGCCGCTCTAAGAATGAAGCGTTCAGCTTTGGTACCGTGCGCAGTCCAAAAGCGACGTAGGTTACCGTACCAAATTTCAGCGAAGCGACCGTCCGGTAATGCGGAAACGGAATACCCGCCCTCGTGTACCGCTCGAGCCTGGGCGACGATGCCTGCGTAGATTCGCTTGGCGAAGAGCCGCTTAGCCAGGTCCACATCCTCAAACCAGGCAGGCCAATACCGTTCGTCAAATCCTTGGGCTGCGCGGAATGCTTCTGCGCGTAGCAGGAGGCATGCGCCTGCCGGCTGCTCGACCAGCACCGGAGCGGCGCCGTCTTCATGGGGCGCTGCATCCGACACCGCATCGCGATCTAGATAGGCGCGCAGAAGCGGGTCGTCGGCATAGCCGTAGGAACTCGTCCACGGATTTGACGGCCACAGTCGGTGTAGAAAAAACAGTTCGGCCAAGGTTGCTCCAAGCGTAGGGAAGCGACGCACCGAAAAACCGTGCTGCACACAGCCGTCGTTGGAGACAAGCACAGGAGAAACGAGTCCCAACAGCGAGTAATCGTTGAGGGCGTCAGCCAAATGAACGATAGCATCCGCCGTGATAACGACGTCCGGATTCAAAACAAGAAACGCATCCGCAGGAAACAGTCGGGCCGCATGATTGATCGCGCCGCCAAACCCGAGGTTTTCGCGCAGCGCTTCCAGGCGAAAATCGCTGAGCGAGACGCGTTGTTGCAGCGTGCGGCAGCTATCATCCGTCGAGGCGTTATCCACCACCACCAGGTCAAGTCCGAGCGAGCCGGTGAGTTCTCGCTTGGCGTCCCTAAGCGCCTCCACGCATGCGGCCACACGAGGTCCGGAATTGTAGTTGACGATAATCGCCGTGACCGTGCGGAGTCGGCGCGCGGGGTATTTGACGAGCGCAGGCTCGCTCCGCGGCGAAAATTGAAACCAGCGGGCAACGGCACTTCCCCCCATCCGTCGCTTGGTAGTTAGCCACCGCCGGATCAACCGTGCACGAGGAAAATACTTCGGCAGCCTGAGCAAGGCGTTGAGCGACGTGCGTTCGATGGTACAGCATGCGATGACGACCGCAGCATTACGGAGCAGCGACCACGGAAGACACTGCCACTGAGCAGTGAAAGAAAAATTGTTCAGTTGTATCAAGAATTTTTTGTTTACGCCGAGCGCATTCAGCACAGGCGAAAGTGCTGCGCGCCGCTCAGGAAGCACCTTTCGAACATGATAGCCGTGCGCATCGGGCACATAGCGGCATTTCCAGCCCAGCCATTGTGCGCGCCAGGCAAGGTCAGCGTCCTCCCGATAGGCGAAAAAAGAGTCGTCGAAGAGTTCAGGCGCACGGTCGGCAAGCCGGAGCGAAACATCGTCCACAAACGAAGCCCGCAGCAACAACGCGGCACCAGACCCTCCGAACACGTATTCCGCGGCGTTATATTTCCCGCATTCGACCTCCTCCGAGCCTCGGTCAAAGTGGCGAATTGCCGGAGTGATGAACATGCCGGCAGCGTCAAGCGTCAGCGGGGTAATCGGTTCCAGCGCGCTGTCCGCCCGAAAGAGTTGCGGGCAGGCGGCTCCGGCGCGGCTGTCGTTTTCAAGCGCGTCGACCAGTTTTGTCAGCGCGTCAGCCTCCAGGCGCACGTCCGGATTCAGGAGCAGCACGTAGGCGGCTCCCGAAGTCATCGAGCGGCGGGTGAGCTCATTGTGGCCTCCGGTAAAGCCCAGATTGCTCAGCTCTCGGATAAGCTCGATGCGATCCTCGAACCCTGCCAGCACCTCGCTCGTGGAGTCGCTCGACGCGTTGTCGAGCACCGAAATGCGGACCTCGAACCCTTCCGGCGCTTCGAGTTCCAGTGCTGACGTAAGGCAAGAGTGAATCGTCGACTCGTTGTTAAACGTCACGATCTGGACAACGAGAGAACGCGAAGCGCCCATCAGGAGAGCTTTCCGGCGCAGGTAGTACGAAAACAAAGCGCCGCCTGGTCGACCTGACGATTGCCATACCAGAGGCCGAGCAGGGGATAGGGGCTACCTTTCAATGTCCACGGACTGGCCGTGTTGGCTGCATCCGGCTCATCCGCAGCGATCCGCAAGACGTAGCCCGCTCCGGCAGAGTCAGGAATCGGCTCGATATCCAGTGCGTGCCATTCATTGTTCCGTAACGCAGCCGAATCAAGTTGCTCTCTGGCGACGAGGTGACGAGCTTTGCGGGAGACGGTGTCGCGGTCGAATTCGCCACGGCCTTCAAGGCGGTACAGTTCCATCGAAAGCGGTTTGGTCAAACTACGATTATGGGTCGCGATGCGACACTCCACCTTGGTCAATCCGGCAATCCGGCAAACGAAATACTGTTCGATACTCGTGCCTGCCTGAAGCGGATATTCGGCGCTATCGGGAAAATCGACGATAATGTCAGTTTCTCGCAGACGTTTTGTCTCCGGCTTGACCAAAAACGAGAGCAGCGGTTCGACCGCTTTATCCCAAGAAAAAACCTCGCGGGCGAGACGCTCCGCGTTTGCAGATTTGAGCTGGACTCGCTCCGGTGAGCGGTAGATTTCATCAAGCGTCGTGGTCAATGCCTGAGGGTCCGCCGGATCGATGCACCAGCCTGCATCGTAGCGTTCGATCAACCGGCTCAGGTCCGCATAGTTGTTGTAAATCACCGGCACGCCGGCCCAGAGATAGCTGGTGGAGCGGATCGTCACAGCGAGCTCGCGTTCCAGATTCCACTGCATCAGATCGACTGCCACGTCCGTATTCGCAAGCGAACCGATGAACTCTTCGTAGGGGAGCATGGGTTTGGTGTCGACTTGGGGATGTTCGGCCAGCTCGCGGAAAAGCTCCTCGTAAATGCCGAGTCGGATATCGTAATTCGGATGCTTGCCGCCGATCAGGGTAAGGCTTCCGCTGCTGCGTGTCGTCAGCTCTTCTTTGAGCTGCCGGAGACTCGGCGCCGGATTCTGCCAGGGCAGAAACACTCCGCCGAAGACGAACCGAGGATAGCGACCGGGAGATTGCACCGGTCTGGCGGGAAGCTCGGGATTCATCGGCATCACGATTTCGACGATCCGCTGTTCCGGGCGATCCACGGCCGCACGCAGCAAATACGACAGAAAATAGAGACGCTGCTTCGGTCCGGAGACGATGAAATAATCTGCGTTGGCGATGACTGCCAGTTTGCCCAATGCGGCTCCCACCTGGTTTGGAGCGCCCTGGTAGTGCCGCTCCAGCATATGAGGTCCCGCCAAATCGACGATCAGCGCCTGGGAGGGTTTCGTGCTCAACGTCATGGCAGGCCAGTGGCCGCAAAGGATGGCGTCGGGTCCGACTTCTGCGAGCACGGTGTTTTGGTTCGCCGCGTCAAAACTCGTGCGCTCCAGTTCACGGATAAGTTGTTGCGTTCCGGCCGCAAGCGAAGCGACGTCTACCGCCTTCTTCAAGCCTTCGAGTGCCGAAGTGGGAACGGAGATAACCACTTCGTGGCCGTGGCTCTTCAAACCCTGGATCAGGCCGAAGGTTCGAAGTGCGGTGCCGCTGGTAGGCAACCCGGGCAGGGGGATGACATCGGTGGTGAATACGAGAATCTTCATCGGACTCCGGAGCTGGGGCCTGCGTCTGAAGGACAGTCTTGATAAATATGCCGCTTTGTGACGGTGTTACCTCGTCGGCAGGCGGCTTACCATGTATTCCCCCACTGTGAAAGGGCTAGTATAGCGGCGTGAAAGGGCTAGTATAGCGGCGCGAAAGGGCTACTGTAAGGGCTACCGGGGCAAAGCGCTACGGCGGCCACGCTCCAGCTAAGCATACGATACGCAACGCTTTTCCTGGTTCGCCCCCCTCGCGTTGGGGTGCCGCCAAAGATTAGCAATTACTACCATGTGCGGGTATGGTATGTCGCCTTTCGTACAAGTAGATTGCCGGAAAAATCCGTCCGTGGCCTTTTTCGGTTCTTGCAAGTAAAAACTTAGTTTTCATGCAGTGCCCACCGGCCGCATGTCTAGCGCCAAGTTCGGTAACGCTTTCGTGCGGGATTGGCTCGGCGACATACCCGGCAGTACCGACAATCTAGAAGTCGGGTGTTTTTCAGTTTTAGGGACAACTTCCAGGAATGAGAGTTCTTCTTTTCAGCAATGACTTGATGCCCTTCGGTGAGCTTCCTACGAGTGGAGGAGGGCTTCGCTGCTGGCAGTTGATGAAGGGACTGCAAGCTCATGGTATCGAAGTGCTCGCGTCTATGCCCGGCTTTACCTACCTGGCCGAGAAGCACCGGGCACAGATTCCGGAAGAACAGCGAGAGTTACTCTGGCGTTGGGAAACCCAAGACGAGATTCTGAAGCGGACGAAGCCGGATGCTGTGTTGTTCGCTTCGAATTGGGATCACTACGGACTTTCGAAGAAACCGGATGTACCTCTCATCATCGACCTACATGGCTCTCGTCTGATTGAGACCAGCATGTGGGATTGCCCGGTCGACACCGACCGCAAGGTGCGTATCTTCGGCACCGCGGATTGTCTCCTCTGTGCCGGACGTCGCCAACGTTCCTACTTCTACGGGTGGCTGCTGCAAGCCGGTCGAGTGCCGGGGAACGAGCATTTCATACGCTACATTCCGGTGTCGTTGGATCCGGTACTGCCGGAGCATAGGTATCCCGATCCAAACGCACAAGATAGCCCAATCTTCGTTAGCGGCGGGGGATGGTTCCCCTGGCAGAACCAGGCGCAAACGATCTTCGAAATTTGTCGGCAGATCGACGATCGCCACCGGGGGACCATCGAAATTTTCGGCACGCCGCATGAAACCCAGGGGTTATCTGCGGAGGAACGACTGATTCGCGAAGTCTATGCCCAGGTAAAAGCGCGTTCCGAGCAAAGTTCACGTATTCGCGTCAACGGCTACATCGGGCGCGAGCAGCTTATCCGCCTCTATCAGTCGGCCAGCGTCGCAGTCGAGGCGATGCAGTATAATCTGGAGCGAGAGTTGGCCTTTACCACACGCACCATCGAATATCTCTGGTGTGGCTTGCCGGTGCTCTATAACGACTTTGGCGAAGTCAGCGAACATATTCGGGAATATGACGCCGGTTGGACCGTAAACCCCGCGAAGCAGGAAAGCATCGAGCAGGCGGTGAATGAAATCTTCGAACGGCCTGAATTGGTCATTGCCAAAGGAAGAAACGCACAGCGATTGGTACGCGATCGGTTCTCGTGGGATCAGACCATTCTTCCCCTGGTAGACTTCCTGAACCACCCGACGAAGGCCCCTGCGGTAGAGCCGGTCATTGGCGCGGTCTCTGCCCGTGCATCGTTTCTTGCGCCAAGCGGAGTCACCGTCGACGTGCCCGTCGGGGCCGATACCGGTGTGTTGACCCAGACTTTCATCGTGCCCGCGGAGAACATCGCCACGGTCGAAGTGGCAGTTGCACTGCGGTCGGCAAACGCTCGGAGCGGCATTTCCAGAGTCACGCTCCTGCTTCGAGGCCCTTCCGGCCGCAGCATTTCGCGCCGAGCATATGCCGGCAGCGAGCTGCCGGTGAACGGGAGGATTAGCATTGGTCTGCCGCTGCTGAACCGTCCTGCGGGCGGGGTGAGACTCACACTGGAACTTCGCTGTGACTATACGTCGACAGCCGCAGCTGCAGAGCACCCGCTTGTCGTCCGAGGCTTCGTCGATAGCGAGTACCCCTTCGTCACCATGGGATCGAAGCGCGTCGTTGGAAAAAGTCTGCTCGGTCAGGAGCTTGTCGTTCAGTCCCTGTCGTTGAGCTTCACACCGGGTCGCGGACGTCTCTATCGGATGAAGGGCATCATGGAACGGGTCCTTCGGATGGTGCGCAACGGAGAGTGGCAGCGCCTGGTGAAGGCCGGGATGCGTCGCTTGCCGACGGTGCTTCACCGCGTGCGGCGGCTCGCCGCGCTCGGATAGCGGGAGACGAACGAGGGTTCTTAGAAACCGGAAATTTTTTAGGGGGCTCAGGATACCCATGGCAGAGTCCGCGCGATTGGAGCGGTCGCAATCTGAACCACCAGGACACGAGCAACGGCCGAGCAGGTCAGGAACCGAGTTAGAGATGGCTGAATCAAGAGTCGCAAGTATCACACCCGAGGAACATCGACAGATGACGGTCCAGGGCGTCGGTCGCGAAGAGGAAATCTACACGAAGCGATTTTCGCCGGCTGAGGAACAGGCTCGGGCCGAGACGTGGGAAGTGCTAGTCCGGGATTTTCTTCAGCCTCGTATCGACCGAAATGCGGTCGTAGTCGACATCGGTGCAGGAGACGGTCATTTCATCACTCGAGTCGCAGCGCGTCGTCGGATCGCAGTCGACCTGAGCCCACACGTACATGAGCTCGCTTCAAAAGGCGTCGAGATCCTTCAGGTGCCGGCAACCGATTTCGCGGCGCGACTGAACGAGCCTGCGGACTGCGTATTTATGAGCAACTTTCTCGAGCATCTGCCGGACAAACGGGTCCTGCTGGAAGTCTTGGAGGAAACGCGCAGGGCGCTTCGTCCGGGCGGAACGCTGATGATTCTTCAGCCCAACATTCGCTACGTCGGTCCGGCATACTGGGATTACATCGATCATCACATTGCGCTGACCGAGCACAGCTTGGTAGAGGCTCTTGAAGTCAGTGGCTTTGAAGTGGTGCAACTCATCGCGCGTTTTCTTCCCTACACGGCGAAATCGAACAC
>JAGRAW010000112.1 GCA_020434415.1 Bdellovibrionales bacterium | reverse complement strand
TTACTGTGGCTGGAAAATGATGCGAAGTACCCGATCAATGCAAGATACAACAGATACCGCACCGGCGATTGTGTCTTCATCAAGAAGATAACGACGGCCAAAACTGCCAAGGTCCGGGGGTAACTGCTGTAGTTGCCGAACCCTCCCAACACACTTAAATCCAGCCGAAATGCAGAAAACAGGACGAAGACGGCGAGACAGAACAGTGGTACGGCGAAGGCCTCTCCCGGCGTCGGCGCAATTGGCTTGTTGCCCTCCGCCCTCCAGCCTCGGCTTCGTGCAGCGGCATAAAAAAACGGAAGGCAAACTGCCAGATTGCAAAGCAGAAAAAAGCTCGCAGCGGCAGCAAGGTGCCCCCATCTCATGAAGCTCGCGTAGTCGTCCATGTTGTAGACCAAGCGCCGCGGAAAAGCGTAAGCACCCAAAATGTTGGAGATGCTCAAATAGCTCACCGTAAGGAAAGTCGGGGAAAATAACGCGATACTCCGATCCGGCACCGACAGAATCGCCTGAGCCACGGCGGCGTACTGCGCCAGATAAATAAGCCAGAGGTAGTCTTGCAGGGTGGTATACGACAGCCAGTTGACGCAACCGATCAATGCTGCGGTGATGGCAATGAGGCTATAGCTGCTATTTCGATGAAAACGGTTGCTCATGCACTTTACGGACTTATACGACCCCGACGACGCAGCCTTCACGTGTAGACTGGGCCTACCCGCCGGCTCACTCTGTCTTGTCGTTTGGTCACGGCTCAGGCGTGACAAGCTACCTTACTGGATTAGGAAGAACGACTAACCGGCCTATTCTACATAGATAGGGGTATACAATCACGTAGAAGTCGATACAAATAAATTCCTGATTTCGGGGCGAATCGGCGTCCGGCAAGCGGCACGGCCTTTATTCCCCATCCGCTATTACGCTTGTTGCCGCCTCGTATTCGGTGTAAATCGACCGTGAATGAGCATCGACTTTCTCCATCGCGCGATCGGCATCGTCTCCGACTCCCTTGCTCCGATAGTTCTATCTGCGATTTTCTGGGCCCTGTGCGCCGGATTTCTTCGCTCGCGCGCGTTTCTCTGGGCGGGCGTCTCTGCCGGCGTCTCACTGGCGTCGACATTGTTTGCAGCCCGATTATTTCGCTGGATCAATGGGCTAGGAGTCGACTCGCTCAACGAGCTCCATGGCTTCGCGTGGAACGAAGCCTTTTTTTACGTGCAAACGCTCACCGAAGCGTTCATTCCTCGAACTCGAACCGACTTTTTCGTTGTCCTCTGCTCCGGATTGCTCGGCGCGGCGAGCATGCTCGGTGTCTTGCTGGTCCAAGCCCATCGAAGCATCCAGCGATGGCTTGTTTTGGCGTTGGTGTTTCTACTCGGTGGTAAAGGCTTGGAAGCTGGAAAGCTCTACCACGAAAATTCCTTCCAACTTACTCGCATTATTGAGAACTTCAGCCGACCGGTGCGAGCGAAGAATCAACCGCACAAAGAGCTGGACGTCTACGTGTATATTGGAGAATCGACGACCAGCGATCATATGTCGGTCTACGGGTACTGGAGAGACACCACACCTCGCTTACGTGCTCTCGCTGAAGCACGGAACCTTCTCCGCTTTCGCAGTGTCCTTTCGACCCATACCCAGACGGGGCCCTCCTTGCTCGAGGCACTGAGCGTCTCTTCTACCTCAGAATCCGACGTCGACGAACCCATCTATAACCGACAGCGTTTTTCGATTGTGGATCTCCTGAACCAAGCCGGGATCACCACCCACTGGGTTAGCAATCAAGGGAAAACCGGGACCCTCAATATTGCGTCCGCCGTTATTGCGAAAAACGTCGCCCGGGAGTATTGGGCGATTGAGTCCGGGGTTCTTTCCAACTTGGAGGGCTCGGTTGAGCGTCAGCCCGACCACGAAGTCTTCCTCTCGTATCTCAATCAACACTCGTCCACGCCCGAGGGCTCGAACGTCTACTTTCTTCATTCCTATACCGGCCACGGGAGGTATGAATTTTTCACACCACCTCCCTTCCGCAAGCCGGTCGACGATCAACTCGATGGCATATCCGATGACGCACTGTTCGGCGACCTCGCCGGGTTGAAGGGAGAGCGCCTCCGCAGCGATGTGGAAACGTATGACTCTGCCATTTCCTACATCGACTACAGTGTGAGTACGCTAATCGAGCACCTTCGAGCGAGCTCCAAAGCGTCGGTCCTGATCTACTTCTCTGATCATGGAGAATCGGTTACCTCCGGATTGGGTCACGATGCTTCTCGTTTCAGGGGAGAAATGGCACGCATTCCCTTCCTAATGTACTTTAATGACGCCGCAATTGAACAGCAGCCGTCAGCGTTTCAAGCGCTATCCCTGCTGGCAACACGCGATGATTTGTCCACGCTTGATCAGTTCCCGGCAACCCTACTGCAATTATACGGAATTGCGACGGCACCGGAGTTGGCAATCCGTGGCATCGGTCATCCGACCCATCGGCACGCGATATTGATTCGGGACACCGTAGAGGGGCGACAAGCAGTTCCAGTCCAGCCCCAAGTTCGCCCCATCAGTGCTACACTCGTTGACTCGGCGACCGCTGCCTTCGCTCATACTCGTCAAAGCGGACGCAACGGACCTCGGATCGGGTATCACCGCGCCAACACCATCGGCAAGGCTTTGCGCGGGGGATTCTCGGCAGACTTCATTGAAGTAGATGTCGTCGTCGAGGACGAAAAGGTGTTGGTAGTCCACCCTCCAAAGCCGTCAACCGGCTTGGAGTTGGCGCAGCTTGTTCGCTCCGTCGGACGCTCGATGTGGATCGATGCAAAAAACATCGATAACGCAAAAGCATGCGAGTCGCTTTTACGCGAGTTACAGCTCCTGTCCTTCGATCGCCCGGGAAGTTTGGTGGAATTTCCGTCGTCCACAGATTTCGGTGACCCTGAACTAACGCGGTGTGCCGAAGGTTTCGCAACAATCGGCATCAGAACGAGCTACTATATCCCCACCGACCTCGCAATGCGCTGCGGCGAGGGATCCCCGAGCGGAACACCTGAGTGCGGCGAGCTGACTAATCGCATTCGAACCATTGCCGAAGAACGAACCGTCGACGGAATCAGCTTCGACAAGCGTGCTATGGCCTACGTCAGATCAGTACCCGAGGTTCGATCCCTGGAGTGGTCCAGTTGGCTCTACGATGCGTCGGAGTTGAGCGATCCCGGTGCTAGCGCCTTTGCTCGGATACTGGTTGCGAGCCAGGATGACCCCAACGACTCTTAGAGCTTATCCACGAGTACATCTGCTCTCAGAACGGGGAATTAAAGGCAAGGTTGGTAAGACGGGAAATAAAAATAGCGCAGTTTACTAAAGTAAATGAGTGTTTTTTTATTCTCCCGTTTTGCCGAGATTGGCCGAAATCGCCGTTTTGAGAGCAGAGTTATTCGTGGATAAGCTCTTAGTAAGTGCAGGCAAGCGTGCGGCTTTTCGCCTTATCGTTACCGCAAGGCAATTGACGGTAACTACCAGCGCTACGTCGCTAAGCAACGTGGCGAGCGCGGCTCCCCAAATGCCGTAGGTTGGTATTAGTACGTAGTTCAGCACTCCGTTAAGTGCGCAGACTAGAAAGGTGACAAGAGGTACCCGCTCAGACGCATTGAAGAACAACAGCATGTAGTAGCCATGGAGATAGAGCGGACTCAGACAGAATTTTACCTGCAACAGCAAGAAGGCGGCATTCCCCCGCGCATACTCCGGAAGGTACCGAACTATCGCGATCTGGAAAGCCAGAAAGAGCCCGATCGAGCTTCCAACAGTGAGTACCAGGCCGAGGTAGGTCATCTTCCTCAAATACTGTTCACCCTCCGGTTCGAATGACTTGAACGCGAAGAAGCCGGGAATCATGGTGAAACTCAGCATGCTGAGAAGAAAGAAGTTTGCCCCTGCAACGGTCGAGGCGAAAGTGTAAACGCCGACCTCCTCCGCTCCGACGAAACGGTCCAACATATAGCGGTCGGTGAGACCCATTATCGACGTCGCGATACTGCCGAGCATCAGCGGTAGACCGAAGGAAACGACAAGTCTCCCCAATTTTCTGCTGCCACGCTGCGCAATGCGCACGCGCGAACGAATGAAATCGGCGAGCAGCACAAAACTAGAAAGCGCCGAAATGAAGCTGCCCCAGACGTAGGCATCAGCCGTTTCGAACAGCAGCGCGAACGCGCCCACGAGCCCTACTTTCGCCACTTGTGAGCCGATTTTGACAAGCGTATAGCGGCCAATTCGCTGCTCCACACGCAGCAAGCTGTAAACGTTTTCGCGCGCCGCAGCCAAGAAGATGTAGCAGAGAAACAGGATCTGCACCGGAAGCGCGAATCGGATGGAAGCGTCAAAGAGGCTCAGTGCGGCGCAGCAAACGACAGCAAGCACCAAAGCCGGGAGAGAATATCGAGCCCATCCGAAAAACGCAGAGGTAAAGAAGCGTTCGGGAAAACGCTGAAGGCGGGAGTACAGCCGTAAGAAGGCTGACCCGCCACCTCCGCCGATGCACACCATCAGCACCGCTTCCGAGGCGAGCAAAAGCCCGAGTCTACCGTACTCCCCCTGGTCAAGCGCAAAAGGAAGTACAAGCACGAGAAGCAGGTTCAAGCCTTTCGCAATGAACTCCCCAAAACTATACGACAGGAACAGCCTTCTCATGAGCTATGAACGGCTGCCTCACGATGCACGCTCTGAGGCGCCTGGAACCGGGATATTACGACAACACGGAGTGATGCGAGAAAGGCGCACGAAGTCACCATCCGCTGGTAGATGGCACCAATCGCGTAACTTGGAACGGAGAAGCGGAGATACTCGGGTCGGCCTTCGAACATATCGGTCTCAACCGACGAAAAACCGGCCTCTGCAGCAAGAGCTCTCAGGGCACGCTTCGTATTCGCACGGTAAAATGTGGGAAACGTATCGTTTGCCTCCCTTCCCCTCTTCTTGTTGACCCATTCGTGGAACCAGTGAGGGGTACAGCGGGAGATTAGCGGCACGTAGTGCCAAGCGTTCGGCGTCTTGGATAGGAACCATCCTCCAGGTTTCAACACCCGTCGAATTTCGCGAAACGTCGCGACCGGGTCTTCCAGGTGTTCCAAGACATCAGAGCTGACGACAACGTCGAACGTTTGATCGGGATACGGAATCGAGCCGTCGACCAGTTCCTTGGCTTCGTCAAGAAATGGATTCTCATGGACAATCGGATCCACGTCGACGCCACAGACCTTCGCCGCTTGGCCGCGAAAGTTCATGTTGCGATTGGCTCCTCTCCCGGCACCGAAGTCGAGCAGTACGTGAGACGGGTGGAGGCGCTTGACGACCTCCGCCCGGAACAATTGCTGATCCCAGTAATCGCCGTACTGCGGGTAGAGGCGCTTATCTATCCATGTGCATAGCTTTGACATCGTCCAGAGCATCCTGAGGTGCTTGCGACCTGTCAACTGGAGAGTCATGCTGGAAGACAACTGGAACGGAAGTCGTTGACAGTCGGAAGCCCCCGCGGTTTATTGATGCGGTTGGTGTATCAATCTGCGCATTCCCGCCTCGGTTTGTCGTGAAACAACTACTCAATAGCCTGAAAGATGGTCGTCTGACACTGAGCGAAGTACCGGCCCCCGGCGTGCAGCCCGGTCATCTGCTGATCCGCACGACCTGCTCACTAATCTCGGCAGGCACCGAGCGCATGATTCTGGACTTCGGGAAGGCGGGACTACTCGAGAAGGCGAAGCAGCAACCGGACAAGGTTCGTCAGGTGCTGGAGAAGATCGGCTCAGACGGTCTTCCCGCGACGATGGAAAGCGTTCGTTCAAAACTCAATCAGCCGATCCCGCTCGGCTATTCGAATGTCGGACGGGTGGTAGCAATTGGAGCGGGCGTCGAGCACTTTCGCGTCGGCGACCGAGTTGTTTCGAATGGCCACCATGCCGAGCTCGCCCACGTCCCAAAGCACCTCTGCGCGAGGATTCCCGATGAGGTGAGCGACGAAGCCGCAAGCTTCACTGTAGTTTCTTCGATCGCACTCCACGGAATCAGGCTACTGCAGCCCACGCTGGGCGAGAGTGTCGGCGTGTTTGGGTTGGGCCTAATCGGCCTGGTCGCCGTTCAACTACTGAAAGCGAATGGCTTGCGTGTCCTGGGCCTAGATCCGAATCCCGACCGGCTTTTGTTGGGAAAGCTGCTCGGCGCGGACGCGGTCGCAGACCCGACATCGGATGACGTCGCCGCAAGAGGAGAGCTGTTTACTGACGGAATCGGCGTTGATGCAGTGCTGATCACTGCCTCGACCCGGAACGATTCGATACTCCACCAAGCAGCACAGATGAGTCGCAAACGCGGCCGGATTGTGCTGACGGGAGTCGTCGATTTGAACCTTCGTCGGACGGACTTCTATGAGAAGGAACTCACGTTTCAGGTGTCCTGCTCCTACGGCCCCGGCCGCTATGACTCAGGCTACGAGCTGCGAGGCAACGACTATCCCCTGCCCTATGTGCGGTGGACGGAGCAGAGAAATTTTGATGCGGTTCTTGAACAGCTTCGCAGAGAAACGCTTCGCGTCGAGCAATTAATTACCAATCGCTTTTCGTTCGACCGTGCAGGTGATGCCTACAGCGCTCTGGATGATCCAGCTGCCATCGGTATCCTGCTGGAGTATCCGGAGGGTGCTACCGAGCGTTTACTGACCCGTACCGCTCAGCACCACCCCTCACCGCCTCGACTCGCCGAACCTCGAATCACGGCTGCGTTGATCGGGTCTGGAAACTACGGGTCTCGGGTGCTGCTTCCGGCAATGAAGCACTCCGGGGCCGTGCTCCGAACGGTAGCAAGCGCCAAGGGGCTGAGCGCGGCAATTGCCGCGGAACAGCACGGAGCGGCACAGAGCTCAACGGATAGCGCCGCGGTCTTGTCCGACCCGGATATCAATGTCGTCTTTATCGCTACGCGACATGACCAGCATGCTCCGCTTGTCATTGATGCGTTGACAGCAGGAAAGCACGTCTACGTCGAAAAGCCGTTGTGCCTCACCGAGGAGGAACTGGAGCAAGTCCTCGAGGCGGCGAATCAGCCGAAAGCGCCGCTCTTGATGGTCGGTTTCAATCGTCGTTTCGCCCCGCTCGTCGAGGCGATGCAAACCCGCCTTGTCAATCGCACGAAGCCGCTGGCACTTTCGGTAACCTGCAATGCCGGTCAACTCCCGACCGACCACTGGCTCAACGATCCGCTGGTCGGCGGCGGGCGACTCCTGGGAGAAGGCTGCCATTTCATCGACCTTCTTTGCTTTTTGGTCGGTGTGCCCGTGACGAGCCTCACTGCCCAGGGAGACGCAAGTGCGGGAGATCCAGCCGCTTCGCAGAGCGTTACCGTCACCCTTCGCTTTGCCGACAATTCCATTGGTGCGATGAACTACTTCGCTAACGGCTCCAAGGCGTACCCCAAGGAGCGACTCGAAGTGTTTGCTGAAGGCCGCACCATGGTGCTGGATAATTTTCGCTCGCTCCGCGGCTGGGGATACAAACCTCGGCTCAAGCAACGGCTGTGGTCGCAAGATAAAGGGCAGACTCGCTCCGTAGCAGCTTTTCTTACTGCTGTTCGAGAAGGAAAGCCCAACCCGATGCCGCTAGCAGACCTCGAGCAGTCGATGCGGACAACCTTCGCTGCGGTTCGGGCCCTGCGTGAGAGAACCGTAATTGCACTTGAGTAAGAGCGAGTGTTGAGGTGTACGCTCGATGCGGATCCTATTTCTGAGCCATTACTTTCCGCCGGAGGTGAATGCTCCGGCCTCACGAACCTACGAACACGCCAAGCACTGGGTCCGCGAGGGCCACGAAGTGACAGTCGTCACCTGCGCTCCGAACCATCCGGATGGCGTGCTCTACGAAGGGTATCGGAACCGTCTCTGGCAGCGAGAAACGATTGACGGGATCAAGGTGGTTCGCTTGTGGACCTTCTTGGCGCCAAACAAGGGCTTTGGGCGCCGCAGCGCGAACTATCTGTCATTTTTGTCGAGTGCGACGTGCGCGGCCCCCCTGCTCCCCGAGGCCGACGTGGTTGTCGCGACGTCGCCCCAGTTCTTTTGCGGCCTGGCCGGTTTTCCGGTGCGCACCCTACGCCGAATTCCTTGGGTGTTGGAAATCAGGGATCTCTGGCCGGAAAGTATCCAGACCGTCGGCGCCATGGAGAACCGCAGCGCGCTCCGATTCCTGCAGTCCCTCGAACGATGGGCGTATCGGCGCGCTGATCATATCGTTTCCGTCACCGATTCATTCGTTCCCCATATCGTCGGCGCAGGAGCCCGGCGGGAGAAAGTAACGGTGATTAAGAACGGCGTCGATCTAACGCAATTCCATCCGACGACCCCTGATTCGGCATTGCTCAGCGAGCTTGGACTAGCCGGTAAGTTCGTCGCCGCTTACATCGGGACTCACGGCATGGCGCACGGCCTGGATACGGTTCTGGAAGCCGCTCGCCTTCTCTCGACCACTCCCGACATCGCTTTTCTACTAGTCGGTGGAGGTGCGGATCGTGAGCGACTGCTTGCGCGACGAGATGCGATGGGACTGACAAATGTGGTGATGCTGGAACAGCAGCCGAAGGCGGCGATCAGTCGCTTCTGGGCCGCCGCAAACGCCTGTCTCATCCCGCTTCGCCGCACGGACACCTTCAAGACCGTCATTCCCTCGAAGCTCTTCGAAGCAATGGGAATGGCGGTTCCCATCGTGCTGGGAGTCGACGGGGAATCACGAGCCCTGCTTGAACGAGCGGAAGCAGGCATTTATGTCGAACCGGAGAATCCCGCGGCACTCGCGGAGGCCGTCAGCAATCTCGCGCGAAACCCCGCCCTTGGTCCAACGTTCGGCGCCCGCGGTCGCGCCTTTGTCGAACGGTTTTTTGACCGCCAAAGCTTGGCGCTGCGCTATCTCGAGCTGCTGGAACAGGTCGTCCAGGGTCGTCGCTCGAAGGAGCCTGCAGTTGAGCTTACCCCCAGCAGATGACGGCCTCCCCGCTGAATAGCACGTCGAACTGGCGACGAAACCTTCGCTTCGCCCGCCACGTGCCATTGCGCCAAATGGCTCGCCGCCTGCAGCTCGAGCTGGCAAGGCGACTTGACGTCGCCGTTCGAAAGGATCGAGCCTCACCTGTTTCCGCTCTGCCGGTCGCCGAAGCGCTGCCGCAGCCTTTGTTCCGCCCGCGCAGCGGAGCTCGTCGAACGGACGACAACACCTGGGAATTTTGTTTTCTCAATCACACAAGGAATCTTGGCAGTCCGGTAGACTGGCTGGCGGGCGAGACTTCATCTGGTGACCAGCTTTGGAAAATGAACCTCCACTACATGGAGTATTTGGAAGCTGTCACGGATGAAGAGTTTGTCTCGCTCGTGTCCGGTTGGATTGCCTGCAATCGTCCCTATCAGCCGGGCTACTGGAAAGACGTGTATAACAGCTACACGATATCCATTCGGTCTGTCGTTTGGATGCAGCAGCTTGCACAGCGATGGCTTTCTCTTGATGAAGCGTTTCGCCGCAGCATGGCGGCTTCGCTTACCGAACAACTTCGGCTGCTTCGACGACGCTTGGAAACGGACATTCGCGGAAATCATCTGGTAAAAAACGGCAAGACGCTGTTATGGGCATCCCATTTTTTTGGCGGCAAGGAAGCGGACGCCTGGAGAAGCGTCGCCGAAACGATCCTCCGCAGCGTAATTCGCGAACAGGTGCTGCCGGATGGCGTGCATTTCGAACGTTCGCCGTCGTACCATAATCAAGTCTTTGCCGATTTGCTGGAGTGTCGTGATTTAGTGCGAGACGCCGCGCTGCGAAGTGAGCTCGAGCACACGCTAAAGGGCATGGCTCAGGTCAGCGCCGATCTAACGCACCCGGACGGAACGGTGGCGCTCTTCAACGACGCCGGATGCTCAATGGCCTACGACACCGGGGAGGTACTCGAAGTCTATCGAAGTCTCACCGGCTCGAGCATTACTCCGAAAGCCAAGGTCTTCCTGCCTGCGGCCGGCTACTTTGGCGTCCGTAGCAGCAAGTCCTTTTTCATCGCCGATTGCGGCCCCTTAGGTCCCGACCGGCTGATGGCTCACGCGCATGGCGATATTCTCTCTTTCGAATGGTCGGTCAGTGGCAGAAGAATCATCGTCGACCAGGGTGTGTATGAATATGTCTCCGGTTCCAAGCGCGACCAGTCGCGTCAAGCGGCCGCCCATAACACTGTGTCCGTTCCGTGCGGGGATCAAGGCGAATTTTTCGGATCATTCCGGTGCGGCGCACGAGCCACTGGGGAATTGACCCGATTTGAAGGCGTCGGGCAGGAGTTCGTGCTGGGCGGCACTCACTCCGGTTTTGTCGGCGGCTGTTCGGAGGTGCGGCATCAAAGAACTTTCACCGTGACGGCTACCGCGGTGGAAATTCACGACCAGGTACTGGGGGCTGCTCCTTA
>JAGRAW010000111.1 GCA_020434415.1 Bdellovibrionales bacterium | reverse complement strand
CAGGCAATCTTCCTACTTGTGGCAATCTTGGTGAACTCAGCCAGACCCTTCCCCACACCCGTCAGTCCTCACGGACCAAACAAGATTGCCACGACATGCCAGTACGTGACCGCGTTTCGCGCAGCGCGCGTCGCAACACCATGCGCGGGACGTCCAGAAGTGGAGAGCGTAGCGTCTACATACTCCAGCGAAGCATTTCGTCGAACAGCTCGCCTTCCGCGACGCGAGTGACGCCGCCGGTCATCAGTATGCTGAAGTCATCTTCGATGCGGATGCCGATCGTTCCGCCGGGCATGTGCACGGCAATCTCCCGGTCGCACAGACCGAGCCGGTACGCGACTGCAGCAGACGCGCTGCTCGAGCTACCGGAAGCCAGGGTATAGCCGGCGCCGCGCTCCCAGATTTCGATGCGGATATTGTTGCGATCGACTATCTCCATGAACTGCACATTGGTACGGTTCGGGAAGCGCGGCTCGACTTCGAGGTGGGGTCCGAACCGCTTTGCATCGTCAGCGGAAATACGGTCGCGAATGATGACGCAGTGCGGATTGCCTATGGTGGCGGCATTGAACTCGAACGTCGCACCGTCGACCGAGATTGATTCCCGCAGCACCTCCCGCTTCGGTCCGACCACCGGTATCACCTCGCTATCGAAGGAAACAGTGCCCATTTCGACCGTCACTTGGGCGCCGTGGTCTTGCACTTGCGCGCGGACAAGCCCGCCTTCAGTGACAATCACGAACGGCTCGTCGGCGACTTCATGCTGATCCCAAAGGAAACGGGAAAAGATACGAAGGCCATTGCCGCTTTTTTCTGCGGTGCTGCCATCCGGATTATAAATCGTCAACACCTGTTGCCCTTCCGAATTCTTTGCTTGTTGCAGCAAGATGCCGTCTGACCCGATGCCAAAATGGCGATGGCAAATGCGCTGCACCTGTTCCGGAGTGAAGGGCGCCGGGAGGTCCGCTGCGCGCATGACAAGGTAGTCGTTTCCGAGGGCGTGATATTTATAGAACTTCAATGCTTTTCCTCCATTGCTTGGACCAAGGTGCCCGGCAGTCCGCCGAAATCTCCGTTCGACATCAGCACAATCAGGTCGCCTGATCGTGCCTGGTCCACCAGATGCGTTCGCAGTGCGGCAACACTTCCGAAGCTTTGCGCCTCACGGCCGCTTCGCTTCACACTTGCGATGATCTCCCCCACATCAAGCGGCGTAAAATCACTCCCGGTATTGCTGTAGCCGCCGGCGTCTTTCACCTCCAGCAGATAGGCCGCATCTGCCGCCTGAAAACAGCTTTCATACTCCTTTTGAAAGTAGCCGCGGCGGCTGGTGTTCGAGCGCGGCTCGAACACAGCCAAGATGCGCCGACGGGGATAGCTTTCGCGAAGCCCCTCGAGCGTGGCCTTGACCGCTGAGGGGTGGTGCGCAAAGTCTTCAATGACGGTAATCCCGTCTGCGGCGAACAACACCTGCTGCCGTCTGAGCACCCCCGTAAAACGGCGCACACCGGCAGTCAGCTCGTCGACTCCCACACCGAGTCGTCGAGCGACGGCCGCAGCGGCAGTCAGATTTAGCGCGTTATGAAGACCCGTCAGCGGTGTAGTGAGATTGATCTCCGTCCCGGCTAGCTTCACCGTGAGTCGCTGCCCGAATCGCTTCTCCGGGATATCCTGATAGCGCCACGGCTCGCGGCTGACCAGCCGGTAGGGCGACTCGGGCTTCAGCCCATAGCGAACAATGGTTGCGGCTACTTCCGAACCGCTTCGCCATTGCTCGACGAGCGCATCCAGCCGCTCGCTTTGGTCGCACACCAGTAGCAACCCGTTGGCAGGCAAGCGCTTGGCGAAACGCGTGAACTCGATCTCGATTTCTTCTATCGAACTGTAGATATCCGCGTGGTCGAACTCGAGGCTTGTCAGAACAGCGATGTCGGGCCGATAGGAGTGAAACTTCGAATACTTCGCAAAAAAGGCGCTGTCATACTCGTCGCCTTCGAGCACGACGACACGATTCTGTGACGAGAGCTCGCGGCTTACCGGTCGGATGTTGGAGGGCAAATTCGACGGTACCCCGCCAATGAAATACCCCGGTCGCCTTCCTGCGACATCGAGCACGGTCGCAATTGCTGCGGTAGTCGTGGTCTTGCCATGCGTCCCTGCGACAACGACGGAATGCTGGCAATATTCTCGCTCCCCAATCAGCAGCGCGGAAAAGATCTCGGGCATGGAGGCGTAGGGTAGGTCTCGCGCGAACACTTCCTGCACTTCGGGATTGGTCGCACTGAGCGCATTGCCGATGACGACCAGATCAGGGCGTTCGTCCAGATGACTGGCAGCAAAACCTTCGTAGACACGGTCCGCTTGTGACCGCACGAGCTCACCCATCGGGGGATAAAACGCTTTATCGCTTCCAGTGACGCGAAAACCGAGTTGCTTGAGAAGAGACAAGACAGCAGCCGTTCCCGTGCCGCAAATCCCGCAAATATGGATATGGCTGCCGGGGGCTAGGGCTCGAGCGGCAGCAACTCTCTGCAAACTTGCTTCGTCGAGCTCTCGAGCCGGTTGCGGAACCTCTGCCATACTACTCCTTTTCCTCACCCGTTTTGCTCATGCCGTAGCGCAGCCGGACGTGAGGAGCGAGCGGCTCTCGAGCCGCCTCGAGCGCTAGCTGCTGCATCCAAAAATCGACGAGCACTAGCGCCAGCATTGCCTCGGCGATTGGCGGCGCCCGAAGTGCCACACAGGGGTCATGCCGCCCGAGCGTCTTGATTGTCTGCTGAGCGAAGGACGTATCGATGGTCTGCTTCTCTTGGGGGATTGACGACGTGGGCTTGATCGCCAAGCGAACGACGATTGGAGCTCCCGAAGAAAGACCTCCCAGGACGCCCCCATGATGGTTCGTGCGGAAACCGTCGGGAAAGAACTCATCGTTCATCGCGCTGCCTCGAAGCTCGGCGGACGAAAAGCCGGCTCCGATCTCCACCCCCTTCACCGCCGGAATGGAAAACATCGCGGCACCGATGGCTGCGTCCAGTTTGGCGAACACCGGCTCTCCCAGTCCTACCGGCACTCCTGAAGCAACTACTTCGACGATACCGCCCAGGGAATCACGCTCTTTGCGGGCCGCTTCGAGCGCATCTCGCATCTGCTCCGCCACGTCCGGATCCGGTGAGCGAAGATCGTTTTGCTCGACCATCTCCCACTGACGCTTTTCTGCACGAACTGTCCCGACCTGCACCACACCACTGACGAACGAAACGCCGACACCAGCCAGCAGTTGTTTGGCAACCGCACCTCCAATCACTCGAGCCGCTGTCTCGCGAGCTGAGGAACGGCCTCCGCCGCGGTAATCGCGGTGCCCGTATTTCGCAAAATAGGTGAAATCAGCATGACCGGGGCGGAAGAGATCCTTGATCGCTTCGTAGTCTTTGGACCGTGTATCTTGATTTCTGATGATGAACGTCAATGGCGTGCCCGTAGTCTTACCCTCGAACAGGCCGCTCAGGATTTCGAACTCTTCGGTCTCTTTGCGTTGCGTAACGAGCTTGGACTGTCCGGGCCGACGGCGGTCGAGGTCCCGACGAACGAGCGCCAAATCAAGTTCAATACCTGCCGGACAGCCGTCGATGACGACTCCAAGCGCGGGGCCGTGGCTCTCCCCGAAGGTGGTGATGCGAAATAAGGTGCCGAAGGTGTTACCGACTGTTCCCATCTGTACTGACCATTAAGCGTTATCCGGGGCTACGCGAACAGGACCTCTCTGCCGACGTCCGCGACAACCACCCGAATAAGCTGGGAAATATTCTCACGCTGAGGCAGCTCTGTCGACTGCCACCGAAGAAAGCTGTTTTCGCCCTCTGGAACAAGGATTGCAAGGACTAGAAGCTGTCCCGGAATCAAAAGAACAGCTCGGACTTCCGGGTCGCCACGCCCATCGAGAAGCCGGGTTGGGGGCAGGGCCGCACCCTCTCAAGAACGATACAGGCGCAAACGAGGTAGTAGAGTGCAAGAAGTCATGATTTCCACCATTGAACCGCCCCTACCGGCGTTGCCGGAGACGGCGACCAGATTTCTCGTCGTAGACGATGAAGAGAGCATTCTTCAATCCCTCTCGATGTTGCTGCGAAACAGGTTTCGGGACTGCATCGTCGAGACCGCTCAGTCCGGGGAGGAAGCGCTCAGCTTGCTCGAGGCGCAAGATGCGGACGTCCTAATTACCGACTATCGGCTGCCGGAAATGAACGGCCTACAACTCACCGAAGTGGTCCGCAGGCAGAATCCCAAGACTCAGGCGATTTTGATGACTGCCTACGGCGCCGGGGATGTTCTCCAGCTCGCGCAAGCCCGCGGATGTCTGGCGTATCTGGAGAAGCCCTTCGACGTCGAACAACTCTTGCTTTCAGTTGAACAAGCAAAACGCCGCGAAGGAACAGTACGGCTGCAATTGGATCACCTGCCCCTTGCGGACGCACTTCGTCTTTTTTCCCAGGAAAAAGCGTTACGCACTTTTGTCGTCCGCTCGGACAAACGCGACGGCGTGCTGGTCTTGGAGAATGGTCGGATTGTCCACGCGCAGATCGGCGAAGAGCGCGCTGAAAGCGCTCTGCGTGCTCTATTAGGCGCTGTCGATGCAGAACTGATCGGCATGGATCTCGGTGCACCGCCTGAACGAACGTTGGCAATTGCTGTGAACGAACTGGAGAGCGCCCTTTCTCAGCCTCGCGGGATCCCCTTCGAGCAGCTACTTGCAGAAAGCGCGCTGAAACCTACTCCTTTTGGAATACCTGACCTTGAAAAGACCGCAACCGGGCGGCAATTGCGGCGTCGGAGCGCGCTCGAGATGAAAGCGGCTGAAGAAGAACAAGAGGATGATCTTACGTTGCAGCCCACGGAGGAAGGCGCTCAAGCTGCCGAAGCAGTCGAACAGTCCGTCGCTCGACGCAGCCGTCGAGTGCGCGATTTGGTAAACTTAGGAGTTAAACACTTTCGCGCCCACCGCCTGGACAAGGCAGAGCAGTCTTGGAGAACGGCACTGGAACTCGAGCCCGGCTGTCGCGAAGCAAAAGACAACCTGGCCGTCTTGAAACGCCTGTTGTCGGAGTGCTGAACAACTCCTTCGCTGGACCTTCTTGGCGATCTGCTCTTTTTGCGATCTACTACTTGATGAGCGCTACAGACTGACGGACGCGAGATAAGCCGCGCCGACAAGCCCGACGACAGCAAGCGTTTGACCCGCACGAAGCAAACCGGCTCGGCCGTAACCACCGTGGGGCACCTGTCCTCGTCCCGCGTAAACGATCATCCCTGCTCCGGTAAGCAGGAGTACGATATCCAAGAACCAAAGCATGCCGCCGGATAGCGCTTCATGGGACCGAATGTGCAACAGATGAAATAGCTCGTGAGCAACGCCCGTCTCGAGCAGATGTTCGGGGTGATGGTGCTGCGGATGCGCAACTGCGATCGTCGGCACAGCGACCGAGCATAGGGCCCAGAAGAACAATTGGAGCCTGCAGAGAATCGAGTTATACCGAGGGAACTGGATATTTTCGCTCGAGATGCTTCCCGCCTTGGTGGAAGAGCTGTAAAGCGAAGCTCCTCCATTCGGGGCAGTTTCGCCGGCGGGTTCCGTACTGACTTTTCTCGCCAATGCCATTGCTACACGAAGCATGGTACTATTCCCTTTTGTTTCCTGCGTGAAGCAAGATAGTCGCACGCACAATTTCTACGGTCAATGAAGGTGGTATTCAAACATGCTGCGCGGAGCCGAGACGGCCAGGCAAAACCGCCCCACGTGCGTTATTTTCTGTTGCTGGCCAAGGTTGTCTTTATTGGGGCCTTGCTGATTACCTCGGTACTATACGGCAATGGACGTAACCGTGAGGCCCATGCAGAGCAAAATGCTCCCCTGCCGAAAGCATGGATAAAAATTGACCTACAACAGCCGGCAAAGAGCTTCGGCATTGTCCGTCGTGAGGGTAGGAAACCTCTTCGCTTCCGTGTCGGCTTCGGACGGCGAGGGGTGCAGTGCGAGGGTGCGAGATTCAAAGACGGCTATAGCCTGCTCGGCACGTTTGAAGTCAATGCGCTGTTGAGTTCGGACACATTCAAGATGTCGGAGGAGCTGCGGAAGTTTTCACCCCGGGGCGAGCGGTATCTTCGCGAGCACCTGTTCGCCAACATGAACAGTATCGACTTCGATAACGATGGGCGCTCCGGAGAGTACGGCGGCGGCTTCATCAGCCTCAAGCCGCTCTCACCGACACCTCAACCATTCAATTTCGGCGAATTCAAGGGTCGCTATCGTTGGTATAGCTACGCGATTCACGGCACCAATACGCCGGAGCGTTTGGGTAGCGCGTCAACCGGCGGCTGCATCAATGTCGGCGCGGCAGCTTTGCGCGCACTTTTCGAGCAGCTCGCGGTTGGCGACCAAGTGCAGGTCTTTGCGAACGGTAGTTTTACCCCGACAGGCTGCTACGATGCCCGATGAGCCGCTTCGTTGAGCACGGCAGCAGCACGTAACATCTGCTCCGCTCGCTGGTAGAAGTGCGGGGCCAGCCGCAGATAGTTGCCGCGAGGGACAACCGTCACTCCGTGCTGTGCAGCAAGAGTCGCGATTCGTTGCAAGTCACCTTCTACCGTGCATGAAAGAATTCCCGACCGCTGCGGCGGCTCGAGCCGAAGCGGAGTGAACAGACCGGGATCGAGCTCGGCAAGCAGTTGGTCCTGTAGCTGCAGAACGCGGTCGCGTATTGCCTCCATCGATTCGCCTGCAAAGCACGCATCGACTGCCGCTTGTAAACCGGCAGCGAGCGCATACGGCTGCGTGCTGAACTGGAACTGACGCGCATCGGGATAAGGATTCCAACTCAAGTCGCTGTAGTCCGACTGTTGTTGCATCATGTCAGCGCCATAGAGAGTCGGTCGTAACTTGTCGCGAAAGGCCGGTGCGGCATAAAGAATCCCCACGCCGAGCGGACCCAGTAACCACTTCCAACCCGACGCAGCGACCGCTGCAACGTTCCAGCGGGCAGGATACAACGGTAGCACGCCAAGACTCTGTGCGGCATCGACCACCAGGTCGATCTGCTGCTCACGACAAAACGCACCGAGCAACTCCAAGTCGGAGGTAAATCCGCTGGTGTACTGCACATGACTGATGGCGAGCATCCGCGTCCGAGGAGTAACCCGCCGCCGAAGGGCTTCGAACGACCAGCCTTGAGGTCGAGCTTCGCGACTACCGACGCCACAAGAAGCATCTTCCAAAAGCACCAACTTCACCCCTAAGCGTTCCAAGCTCTGCCACGGGTGGAAATTGGCCGGGTACTCGTGCGCGTAGCAAATTACCTCATCGCCCGGAGAGAAGGTGTAGCCGTTTGCAACCATACTGAGCCCGACAGAGGTGTTGGTCACGACGGCGACATCGGCATCGGCAACCTGCAGCATCCTGGCGATGCTCGCTCGGAGTCCACCGAGCACATCAGGAAACTCTCGGAACACTCCAATGCCTTTTTCAGCATGGCTACGCAGAAAGCGTTCGGCCTCGAGGAGAGCCGCCTGGTGGAGCGGCGAAACCGAACAATGGGCGAGAAAAACTTGTTCCGTCGTCATGCGAGGGGTGATCCTTTACACTTCAAAACTGAGCAGCAAGCTCTTGTAACGCTTCTCCGGTGAGCCGCTGAACCGTCCATTCCTCCATCGGCTGGGCACCGATGCTGCGGTAAAACCGCAGAGCCGGCTCGTTCCAGTCGAGCACCGACCACTCGAAGCGACCGCAACCACGCTCCATTGCAAGCTTTGCGACATAGGAAATCATGATGCGTCCGAACCCTTGAGCACGGAAGTCGGGACGGACGAACAAATCCTCCAGGTACATTCCCGGGCGACCAAGGAAGGTGGAGAAGGAATGAAAGAACACTGCGAACCCCACGAGATGCTCTTCCCCGGAGTGGTCATGATGAAACCCCAGAATTGCTTCGGCACAACGCCGCGGACCGAAGAGGCTCTCCTCGATCGACGCTTCAGTGGCCACGACTTCATGAGCAAGACGTTCGTACTCCGCCAGCTCACGAATCAGCTTCAGAACAAGTCCTGCATCTCCGCTGACGGCCGGACGGATAAAGAACTTGGGGTCTTTCGTCAGGATGCGCTGTGTGTTCATTGAAGGCATGCTGTGTAGAGCGTGTCCCAAAAAGAATTGTGTAGAGCGCGCTTCGATTACCACGTCCGATGAAAAATGGTCTCGGGATAAAAGCTGGCACCTCTCTTCTATAGTATGGGACAACTGCTAGTCGATTGGAAACGTCCGGCGTCGAGCAGATGGTATGGTATTTATCACGTTGTTTGTAGGAGGGGTTATTGCCGGTACGCTCACCGCAGTGCCTCTCGGTCCCACTAATCTCTGGATTGTTCGCTCCGCCCTTCCCCCGGCGCGTCCCCTCAGAAATGTGGCTGCGTTCGTCGTCGGACTAATCTTCTTTGACGCTTTCTATGCCGCCATCGCGTTCTATGGCTACTCGGCATGGCTTCAGCAATCGGTGTATGCAAAGTGGGTGCTGCTGGCAGGCGGGCTGGCGCTGGTCTTGCTGGGGCTGCATGGCCTGGCCACCACCGTTCGCACACGGTCCGATCAGCCGGTCGCCACGCTCGCAGCCGACGCGCTGCCTATGTCGGAAGTAAATCTGGCAAAGGATCTTTGGACCGGCTTCTTGCTCGGCTCCAATCCGTCTTTTGTCGCGTACTGGGTAGTAGTTGCCGGAACTGCGACGGACTACGTGCAGACCTTGCTCGGCGCCGGAGAAATGGGCGCGCTGTTCTTCGGCATCGTTACCGGCGATGTCCTGTGGTATTCTCTCTTGTTCGTCCTCGCGCGCAAGTATCTCAGTCGGCTGCCAAAACAATTCGTCTTCGCGAGCCAGGGAATAATTTCCCTTCTGTTTGTGCTTGCAGGGGCGTTAATCGTTTGGAACTTTGGGACATGGTAATCTCTGCAATTCAACTCCGTGGTTAACGAGCTCCGCTATGCACTACGACCCCACCGATCCTTCCCCACCATTTTACCTCTCGCCCAAGATTCAGCTCACTGAAGTGCCCGGCAAAGACTTGGGGGTAATTGCCCGAGAGGGTATCGCGAAAGATGAGGTGATCGAATGCTGCCCCACCATACTGCTCAAGTATGACAAAGCGCTGCGCTGGAGTTGGCTAAAGCGCTTCTACAAAGCAGCTGTCGTGACGATCTTCGATGACTACCTCTGGTGGTGGCGAGCGAAGAAAAACGCGCTCTTGCTCGGCTACGGAAATCTCTACAACCACTCCGATGCCTGGAATGCCGTAGCCTACCGGAAAGCAGGTCGAAAATACATTTTTGTGGCGACTCGAGCGATTGAGCCGGGAGAAGAAATAACCGTCCACTACGGCCATATTCCGTTCATGTTCAGCCCGGCGGAAAAGTCGGACTCCTAAGCATTGCATCGGCAGAGGAGAGGCGCCGAAAGTCGAACCGCTGCAGATACCCGCCGCGACCGAGCGTGTCTCGTCGAAGGAGCTGGGTGCCGGAGCGAAAGTGCGCCGCGTAATCATGCAGCACATCTCCCGAAAGCTGAGAGAACAGCGTGGCGAGAGGCGTCGTCCAGCCTCGTTTCACCGGCGAAGCATGGTCGAGAATGCGGATCGTGCCCCCGGGTCTGGTCACACGAACTATTTCAGCCGCCGCTTTCGCAATATCCGGGACATGCACAAGGCTACCGGAAGCGAGCACCACATCGAACGAGGCCGACGCGAACGGAAGCTCTGTTGCGGAACCGCAGATCAAACAGTTTGCGGGAAGCCGCCTTTGCTCTAAAGCCTGAGCCAGCATCCCGCGCGAAGGGTCGATACCTGAGACGGTATACCCTCGCTCGATTGCGTGGCTGAGGACCACCCCGGTTCCGCAACCGACATCGAGCAGGCGACCGGGCGGAAGCAATTCCAACGCCGACTTGCCGAGATGCTCTTGCCATCCGGTGAGTCGAGTCGTCAAATCGTAGAAAGGCGCCGCGATTCGCGAGTAGATCTCACCGTCCCAGTGAGGCAGGAGCGACCGACGACTTTCAGGCAGCATCTCGGCGCACATCGCGTCGTCGTTCACTGCGCAGTTTCGGAAACTCGGCGTCCTTCCACGCGTGGGTGGTATCCGGCAAACTTCTCGCGACTTCGAGCGGGTCGCCGACAGCGACTGCGTGACCGACTTCTGCCGAGGGATTGACCGGACTTACCATACAGCATGTGGAGCCCAACTCGAACGTCGCGAGCTTCTCGCCGACGGTAACGGTACGACCCGCGACGATGCCCTCAAGCATGCGGATTGATCCGACTATGGGCCCCCCCACAATCGAGAGAAACCAGTCCTTTCCATCTCGATCGCGAATGGCCAGGTTGACACGCTCATTGTTGAAAGCAGGGAGCGACGGCTTCTGGCGGTAGGCCCAAGGTCGCA